>JBFZCQ010000083.1:0-3271 GCA_041307905.1 Methylotenera sp. | reverse complement strand
GCTGACCTTCGAGTAAGAAGGCTCTACTTCCTTAATCCACCCTAACGAGACATTCTCTTAACTTATCTAAAATCTATTCTGATTTTAAACGTTTAAAATGAGTGGCTAGTAAAATTATGATCATGAAAGACTTACCCGCAATTTTATTGTAAAAACTTACTATCAGAAGAGTTCAGCCCTGCATTTTAGGGGTAAGAAATACTTAACCGAGTGCCATGTGGGTCTAACCCCATTGTTCTTTGCCATTTTTCACTTGGTTGTAAGATGACTATAATTTGTCGAAGGTGGTTTGATGGCATTTAGGCTGTTTATAATATTACTTGTACCCGTATTTGGTACTAGGCTGAGAAATGGAGTAATCACCTAATCAAAGTGAGTAAAATGTTACCTGATCAACCTTCTAAAGTTACGCAACGTCCTTGGCTGAAAATTTCAATTGCTATATTGATTTTGGTATCTCTTGCCGTTTATTTTTCACGTAATCTTATACTTGGTAAACCAGTTGACGCCTATTCAGCAACGATAAGTGAATTAACACAAACCGTCGTTGCCAGTGGCCGAGTGATAACCCCACAACGCATCATAATTGCCTCCGAAACAATTGGACGAGTCAATTTAATCCCAGTATTAGAAGGCCAAACGGTTAAACGTGGTCAATTGCTGATTCAATTAAATGATCAAGATGAACGTGCAAGCTTGGCGCAGGCCACCGCAACTGTTAAACAAGCAGAAGCTAAATTAAGGCAATTGCGTGAAGTAGCCCTACCCGCCGCATCACAAAATTTAAAACAAGCGCAAACAAATGTTGAGCAAGCGCGTAAACAATATGAACGCACTAGGGATTTGAAAGCACGCGGTTTTATTAGCCAAGCTCAGCTAGATGAAGCAAAGCGTAACTACGATGTAATTAGTAGCCAAGTCAGTGCAGCACGTTTGCAGGTGGAAACTAATCGACCTGCTGGTAGCGATTTGGCACTTGCGGCAGCGGCTGTTGCACAGGCAAATGCAAGTTTACATTTAGCACAGGTTAAACTAAATGAAAATGCGATTCTTGCGCCTGCCGATGGAACGCTTATCAGTCGTAGTGTTGAGTCTGGAGATGTCGTGCAGCCAGGTAAGGAATTAATGGTGCTCGCAGCAAATGGAGAAACGCAAATTCTGGTACAGCTCGATGAGAAGAATCTAGCCAAAATAGCTTTAGGACAAAAGGTATTAGGTTCTGCGGATGCTTATGCCGCCCAAAGTTTTGATGCGGTTGTGAGCTATATCAACCCCGCTATAGATGCAACGCGCGGTGCTGTTGAGGTAAAGATGAAAGTAATTAAACCACCAGCTTATTTACGGCAAGATATGACAGTTTCAGTGGATATTGAAACAGCACGCCGTTCAAATGCATTAGTCATTCCAGCTGGTGCTTTACATGATGCATCAAGCAATGCTCCATGGGTGCTCGTTGTGCGCAATAACTACACAGTTAAGCAGCCAGTGAAACTTGGTTTACGTGGTGACGATAGTATTGAAGTACTGAGCGGACTAAAAGCTGGCGAAGCTGTGATTTTAACGGCACTTGGCAACTTTAAAGCGGGTATGCATGTTCGTGCAAATATGATAAAAACGCAATGAATCCACTTTTGCCATTTGAATGGATTGTGGCGACTCGCTTTATGCGTGAAGGCAGAATGCAGACGCTACTGATTATAGGCGGCGTCGCGCTTGGCGTTTCGGTTATTGTTTTTATCTCGGCACTCATTAGCGGGTTACAAAGCAATTTATTCCGCCGTACTTTAGACTTTCAAGCGCAGATTATTATTCTGCCCCCAGAAGAAATCGCCAGACCATTGCGCGGCTTAAATAAGCAGCAAGCTAATCAGCAAACGGCAGTATTAGTTCAACCACGTGCGCAGAGATTACGCTCAGTAGACCAATGGCAAAAAGTGCGTGACCAACTACTAAAAATGAAAAATGTCACGGTTGTTGCACCTGTCGTTTCAGGTGCAGGTTTTGTAATACGGGCTGATGCAAACAGAGCCATCACCTTGACAGGCATTGAACCGGAAAGTTATTTACGTTTGATTGCGCTCAAAGACAAGATAATTGCTGGTAGCGCAAACGTCACCAGCTCAGATATTCTTGTTGGCATTGAACTCGCCAAAGATATGGGCGTTTCTATGGGAGATAAATTAACGCTAAGAACCGCATCAGGTGGCACAGCAACATTGATGATTAGCGGCATTTTTGACTTTGGAAACAAGGGGCAAAATCAGCGCGCGGTTTATGTTGCTTTTCGCACTGCACAAAGTTTACTTAATTTGGCTGGCGGAGCCAGTAGCTTGGAGGTGAATGTTGCTGACCCATTCTCTGCTGAAACCATCGCGCAAGATATACAGGCACAAACCGGACTCAAAGCTGAAAGCTGGATTTCCACCAACGCCCAGTTCTTTAGTGCGCTTGCTGCACAATCAATGTCCAATACCATCATTCGTTTTTTCGTAGGATTAACCGCTGCACTTGGAATTGCAAGCGTACTGGTAGTTTCCGTGGTGCAAAAATCTAAAGAAATTGGCTTATTACGCGCAACTGGCACTTCTAGGCAGCAAGTTCTGCGCATTTTTTTACTGCAAGGTGCATTGATGGGGTTGATGGGTTCTGTAGTTGGATCATTGATGGGTTGGGGATTTCTGACGCTTTGGCGTGGCATTGCAAAAAACGCTGACGGCACACCATTATTCGTTATCAACTTTGACCCCATGCTGTTTTTATATGCTGCAGTGGGCGCAACACTCGTTGGCACACTTGCGGCTGTGTTCCCTGCTTTACGTGCAGCAAGATTAGATCCTGCGGTGGCGATTCGTGGCTGAGTATGATGACGCAATCACATTGCGCTTGGAGGGAATTCGCAAAGCCTATGGCATCGGCACGCCAGCAGAGGCTGAAGTATTGCATGGTATAGATCTAGTATTAAAACGTGGCGAATTTGCCGCTTTGATAGGGCCATCCGGCTCTGGGAAAAGTACTTTGCTTAACATTATAGGTCTGCTTGATCAGCCCAGTGAAGGGAAACTTTTCATCACAGGCCAACCGACCGAGCTACTGAAAGATATTGAATTGACACGTCTGCGTGCAAGTGAGATTGGTTTTATATTTCAATTCCATAATTTGTTACCTGCATTCACCGCACTTGAAAACGTTATGCTGCCACGCCTAGCGGCGCTTGGTCGGCCAGACGAAGCGATGCATTTACGCGCCGCAGAACTTATTGAAAAAGTTGGAC
>JBFZCQ010000082.1:0-2613 GCA_041307905.1 Methylotenera sp. | reverse complement strand
TTAGCATTACCCATCACCACTACACGCTGGCCCTTTTTACCATAGGTACGCTCTAAAGCTACACCGATATTTATCGGGCCACGCTTATCAACTGCCTCATTAAACTCCGGCTTGGCATCTTTTGCCAGTTTGGTAGATGATAACCAGCCATTAGGCGCAACTTCAACCAGATTGCTTACCTTCCAGCCATTTTCATCAGTGCCTTTAGCGCTTACTTCATGCGCTTCCGGGAACAGTGTACGCAGCATAAAGTTCTTGGTAATCGCATGTTCGCCATACAGGCTAGCGAAGGATACACGGGCATCGGCGCCATATTGCGCAGAGGCCATATCCATCACAACACCCGGTGAAACCTGCATACCCAGATAGTCAGCAACTTCTTGCAAGCCGCGCAGATTGTCATCTTCCAGCAACCAGAGCAGATTACCGCCGGCCTCGAGATAAGCCTTGATCTTTTTAACCTCAACTTCGCTCACATCAACCTGCGGGCCAGCAATCACCAGCATGGCGCCATTGCTCGGTACCTGTTGTGCAATGGTTAAATCCGGGTTGGCAAACTTGAAGCCTTTCGCTTCCAACTGCTTACCGAACTCGCCGATGTCATGATTTTTAACACCTAACAAGTTGCGCTCGCCGTGGCCATCCAGATACATCACAGCTTGCTGATTAGTACGTGAAAGTCTTACCAGCAGATTGGTAATTTCCTGTTCGGCAAATGGCGGCACAATATGTTCAACACGTTTATTGTATTCAATCACCACTTCACCATCGGTTTTTACGCCGGCATCCTGTGCCAGTTTCGGCTCCTCAGATGGATTAATAAAAGTTAGACGAATATCCTTTTTTTCACGCTGATAGCGTGCGAAGAAATCTACGATACCTTTACGAAACACATCACCGCTTGATGCATCATCTTTGGTTGCATATACCGTGATATTGATAGGCGCTTTCATCTGCTTCAGCACATTTACACTGCCTTGCGTGAGGATGTTGCGGTTAGCCTGTGTGATGTCTTTTGCAACGTGGTATTGGCTGGCAAGATAACCCAGCAGTACGACCAGCATTAAAAACAACACAACAAAAAACCAGTTTTGTACTAACAACTGAAAACGTAATTTACGATTGATGTTCATAGCAGAATTTCCAATTAACCACGCAAGCGGTCAGCATCTAAACGACGCACTGTTAGGGTTAAAAATGTCACGGCAAATAAAATAAAATAAGCAATATCGGCAGTATCAATCAAGCCATTCGAGAATGACTGAAAGTGTTTCATTAACGACAGGCTGCCAAGGATATTGTTAGGATCACCTGCAAAAAAGCGATCCAGCATCATGAGCGCAAATAAAGCAATAAAAGTAAGAATCGCGGCAATAACCGGCTGCTGCGTCATGCCTGAGAAATAAATGCCAAGCGCAGAAAAACCGGCAACCATCAGCAACAAGCCTAATGAATTAGCCAGCAAGAAGCCAAAATCAATATCAGACCAGATATTAAGCGTGCACAACATGACGCCGATAAATACAATCAGTATGCTTAAAAAAGCAACCAAGCCTAAAAATTTACCTACTACAATTTCAGTCAGTGAAATTGGTGCACTGAACAGGAATGGCAGTGTCTGGCTGCGGCGCTCTTCTGAAATCAAGCGCATAGACAGTAAAGGCACCGCAAACAGCATGATGAAAGATGCCAGGCCATATACTGACTGTCCGACAAACTGCGTTACGCCGGTACGTTCTGCCGGGCGCATTGCGCCTGACATTACAGCGAAGTAATCATTTACACCATTAAGATACTGTGTGCCAAAGGCAAACATGAGTAAAGACAGGATCACCCAGCCCATAGGCGAGGCAAACATACTTTTCAATTCTTTTCTTGCTACATTGATAATCATAATTAAACCTTAAATATCCGATTGCATCATTAGCCTGAGATTAAGCAGTGCTCTGCTCTGGGGAGATCAACTGTTCATGATAGGTCAGCTGCATAAATACATCTTCCAAGCTGGTTTGGTCAGGAGCGATTTGATACAGGCCCCAGCCCTGCTGAACCGCAGCTTGCACGATAGCTTCTGCTGGAGCAGCGCCATCTGCAAAGCGAACGCGCATCAAACCGCTAGGTAAAACTTCCGCTTCTGATACTCCGTTAATTTTGAGCAATTCATCAGCATTGGGGGCATGGTGCAAACCTATCAGCAGTTTATTGCCTATGCGTTGGCGCTTAAGCACGTCGATAGAGCCGTTAAACACCAGTTTACCTTTATCTATAATCTGCACGTGGTCACACACCATTTCAACTTCCGGCAGAATATGGGTAGAGATAATCACACTATGCTCGCCGCCGACTTCGCGGATCAACGCACGGATGTCTCTGATTTGAATCGGGTCCAAACCAACCGTAGGTTCATCCAGAATCACCACCATCGGGCGATGGATGATTGCCTGCGCAATCCCTACACGCTGCTGATAACCATTTGATAAGTTTTCAATCAGGCGCTTGCTCATGTGGCTTAAGCCGCAGCGCTCTTTGGCAGTTTCAACCGCACTTTTAATATGTTTGCTGCTAACGCGATGCAAGCGGGCAGCCATCGTCAGATATTCATCAACCGTCAGT
>JBFZCQ010000081.1:0-4677 GCA_041307905.1 Methylotenera sp. | reverse complement strand
CTTGAGTGGCCGCATCAGCCTGATCATCGCAGCGCTTACGTCCTCTGCGGTTTTACGCGCGACTCTTTGAATCAGCGTCAATCCAGTCTTACGTTCCACCAAACTGACAATCGCCATTTTGTGGTGCTTGCCAATAATGGTATCGGCTTCCCAGTCCCCAACACGGCTTCTTGTTTCCACGATATCAGGTCGCGCATCAATTGATAGCCGGTCAGGAATGCTGCCGCGTCGATCTAATTTGCCATAACGCTTCTTGCGCTGCTTCTGGCAGCGCAATCTTTTCCACAGCAACCCGCCAGCAAGTTTGTCAGCATAGATGTGCTGATAAACCGTTTCATGACTGATGGCAGTCTGACCACTGATTTGCTCAGGACTCCATTCCTCTAACAACCTCTCACGGACAAAATCCCAGGTGGTTTCATCAACGCGTCGTGCATTAATCGCTCGGCGCTCGGTAGATTTTACTTGCGCTTGGTGCGGTCGGTAACCACGCATGCCCTGATTACGCTTCAATTCACGACTGACAGTCGATGGACTGCGTCCAATGACTTCAGAGATCTTACTTTGATTCAATCCTGCTTTCTTTAGTGCATAAATCTGGTATCGTTCTTCTTGGGTGATATGTGTGTAGTTCATCTTTGCAATTTCGACTGGCCGGTCAAAAAGGCTTCGATGCTACTGCATCTCACCCTCCCAACCAACATTATTCAAAATTGCACTTCAAACTTGAATCCGCCTTATTTTATTGGATAAAACACAATATTTATTTTAACGACATACGTTTCATCGTATCGTCTTTATCGATGAATTTATGTTTTAATGCACCAAGAATGTGCAGAATAACGATAATTAGCAATATGGCACCAATAGCTTCATGTACCTCTTTGAAAAAATCGCGATAAGCCTCGTTGTCGAGGCCGCCTATGAAGTCAATGCCAAACCATTTAATGCCATATTTACTGTTTACAGCCATGATTAGGCCACTTAACGGCATCCCTGCCATGAGTAAATAAAGCAAGTGGTGTGTACCAGTAGCAAGTTTTTTCTCCCAGTCTTTGTATGAAGCCAGCAAAGCTGGTGCGCGATGAGTGATGCGCCACAGAATGCGGATAATGATCAGCGCTAATAGAGTAACGCCAATAGATTTATGCAAATTAAAGTAGAAAGTTCTTGGGCTGGCTTCTTCAGAAAGCTGCCAGGTGTAGATGCCTAAATCAAACAGGTCAAATCCCATTTGCTTGGGGGCGTCTTTAGGTATTTCACTCATGTACCAGCCAAGTGCAAACATGGCAAAAATGCCCAAGGCGATCAGCCAGTGTAAAACAATAGCTGTTTTGGTATAGCGTGTTGAGGTTTGATTCATAGTAATATCCTGATGAGATTTAATCTTGTAGTATGTGACAGGTGTGCTGGGGAAAAATTGCACAAACTGGGTTCATTTTAATCTGTATCATAAATTCAAGGAATGTTTCATGCGTATTTTAATGATAACCATGAGTATGCTGAGTTTTATAGGCTGCAGCAGTGTTGGTTCAAACCCAGCTTATTCAAAAACAAACCATGAAGATTTCACTGTAGAAAAAGTGGCAGACGGCATTTATGTGCATCATGGCAAGCATCTGGATATTGATACTGGCTATCAGGGTGACATTTGTAATATCAGTTTTGTAATTGGTAGCAAGGGTGTAGCCATCATTGATACAGGCGGCAGCCAGAAAGTGGGTGCACAGTTACGTGAGGCGATACGCAAGGTTACATCACTGCCGGTGCTGTATGTGGTGAATACCCATGTGCATCCGGATCATGTGTATGGCAATGCAGCGTTTCTGGCTGATAAGCCGATTTTCGTCGGCCACGATAAATTAGCCAATAGTATGGAACTGCGCCGCGAGCAATATGCAAAGCTTAATGAAAAGTTATTGCATGAAGATGCCAAAGGCAGTGAATTGATTAAGCCTACGCTGACGGTAAAAGACAAGCTGATGCTGGACTTGGGCGACAGAAAACTTGAGTTGACCGCGCACCCTGTTGCGCATACCAATACCGATGTATCGCTGATTGATGTTAATACCAGTACCTTATTTACAGGTGACTTGTTGTTTATAGAGCGCACTCCGGTGGTGGAGGCCGATATTAAGGGCTTGATCGCCGAGATTGAAAAACTCAAAGCCAGTCCGGCCAAGCAGGTGGTGCCGGGGCATGGCCCAGTGACCAAAGATTGGCTTGCTGCATTAACTAATGCTCAGCGTTATTTGAGTCTGCTGTTAACGGATGTACGTGCAAGTATCAAGAAAAACGAAGGTATGGAAAAAGCGATGGAAACAGCAGCAGCCAGTGAAAAGGACAAATGGCTACTCTTTGAGGTCGCCAACAGGCGTAATGTGAATACGATCTACCCCGGACTTGAATGGGAGTAATAAAAAAGCGATGCCAGATGATAAACCTGACATCGCTTTTTTTGGAGCTGGAAATTGATTTTTTCAAATTACTTTTTTAAATTATCCAGGCTGCATGCAGTTTTTGGGTTTGCATGTAATAGTAACAAACCGCCGGCGATTGCCAGATATTGTAATAACGGTAGTTTGAGTAAGAAGATCAGGACGACAACATAGATTGCCATGACTAAAGCAACGGCTTTAGTTTTATAACCTAGAAACAAGCCCAGGCCACCTATCAGGTTAATTAAAATAATCAATGGTGCGAAAATTCCCGGTAAACCCAGACTGCCTAAACCAGCCTGATACTCCTGATAGCCGGAAGGGTTATTCATAAAGCTGATTACGAGCGCAACTACCTGAATCAGAAAAATCTGCGCCACCAGAATACGTGCCACGGTTGTTAAATATTTTTGCATATAGAACCTTATAATTTAGTTAAATTAACTTAAGGAAACTCGGAATAAGGCCTGCGCGAGCAAATTGCTGTGTTGCGCGTTACTAGCAGCCTCGCTGCATCTTGCATACTATCTCGGCATCTGCGCATACGCCTGGCACTTTATCTCGTTCGGCGGCTTATTCCGAGTTTCCTGAAAAGACAAACATGCATAATGCCTGTTACTGTCACAGCCTGCAAGTGGCAATCTAATGGGGTGGTGAAGGTTTGAAAGATAATTTTGTGATTCAGCTTGTAACATGGCAAGCGCACGCGGCACCTTTAAAAAAGGTGCGTGAAGAGGTATTTATCAGAGAACAGCATGTGCCTGTTGCGTTGGAATGGGATGGCATGGATGAGACCGCACAGCACCTTCTGGCATTAAGTGACGCAGGTAGGGCTATAGGCTGCGCAAGATTGACAGGAAGCGGTAATATAGGGCGCATGGCTGTTCTAAAGCCTTGGCGTGGCTTGGGAGTTGGCCGTGCCTTGCTCACAAAAGCTGTTTCCATATATCTGCAACAAGGCGTTGAACATGTCTCTTTATCAGCGCAAATGCATGCGATACCGTTTTATGAAAAATTAGACTTTATGGTCTTTAGTAAACCATATTTAGATGCCGGCATTTTGCATGTGGATATGCGACTAAAGTGAGCGCTGAAGATATTAACTATGAAGTGTAGAAGTAATAATATATGTCCGGTCTTAGCTTTTTAGCTGGGAGGCAGATGATTTTGTAAGCAATAAGTAAGAAAACATAGGATTTGAAGAAATAGTTAAATATGCACATTAAGATTTTTATCTGCACTCCATAAATACGGGTAAGTCAATCACCCTTATGGGTGATTATTGATGTAAAATTTCTGACAGACGGTAAGTCAAGACTGGTTCTGTAATCCAGAGGGACATGGATAATGGATTTAAAAACTATTTTCAGTAAAACACCTAAGGCATCTCGTGCCCCATTACCTTGGGTAGGAGGACTTTCAGCGCAATTTAAGCAAATATTGTCATATATAGACGGTAAGCAGAGTGTCGAAGATATTCTGCATAAGGCCGGAAAACTGAGCATTAATGAATTACATAAGATTTTACTCAAGCTCGAAGAAGACGGTTATGTCAAGCGCTTATCAAGTCATCAAGCAGAACCGGCGTGGCTCAATGACATTAGCAGTTATGCCATCAATGCAAATAATAATTACAGTATTGCGGTGGAGGAAATTGACGCGGCTGAACTGGATTTTGACGGCTCAGATTTTAGTGTCAATACTGCTTTCGAAATAAAAGAGCTAGCTGAACAAAAGCCGGATGAAGATGCCAAGGTTACTGTAGATCCAGATGTAGAGCGCAGGGCGCAAGAAGTTGCAGCAATAAAAGCCAAGCTTGAAGCCGAGCGCATTGAGCAAGAAAAGGCAGAAGCGATTGTCAGGGCAAAAGCCGAAGAAGAGGCACGCTTGCAGGCAGAGGCCGAGCTTAAGGCTAAAGCTGAAGCAAAGGAAAAAGCGCGGATAGAAGCTGAACGTAAAGCGCAAGCTGAAGCTGCAGAAAAGGCTAGATTAGAAGCTGAGCGAATTGCCCGTGAGGAAGCCGAAGAAAAAGCACGCTTAGAAGCCGAGCGCATTGAACGCGAAAAGGCAGAAGCGATTGCCAGGGCTAAAGCCGAAGAGGAAGCCCGCTTGCAGGCAGAGGCCGAGCGTAAGGCTCAAGCCGAAGCTGCAGAAAAGGCTAGATTAGAAGCTGAGCGTATTGCTCGTGAGGAAGCCGAAGAAAAAGCACGCTTAGAAGCCGAAGATCGGAAGAGCGTCG
>JBFZCQ010000080.1:0-7551 GCA_041307905.1 Methylotenera sp. | reverse complement strand
AGCATTCGCAATTGAAACTGTGGCAAATATGCATGCTGCCATTGCAAAGCTTAATAATTTTTTTATAGTAAATTGCATTGTTATCTCCAAAATTTAGCCTTTCATTATCTCATTTATTGAGCCATTAGCATAACGTCTGGCTTACACTTTACGTTTACAAAGGCAGAGTTAGTTTAAGTCCATCGTAACCAACTAATACTCCAGTTGGCAATTGAGCGCTTAATATGTTGTATTCCATTTCGTGGGTCATGTGTATTAAATATGTTTTCTTGGCACCTATCTGACCCGCATAAGCTAGACTTTGTTCCAAATTAAAGTGGCTATAGTGTGCTTCATATATCAAGCAATCTATTAACAAAATATCCAGATTCTTTAATAGGTCGAATGACGCTTCAGGTATTGCTGAAACGTCAGTGATATAGGCAATATTGCCGATTCTGTATCCAAAAATATCACTATTCCCATGCTTGACCGGAATTGGAGTAATCAGTTGATCAAATAAATAAAATGGCGCTGTTACGGGATTTATCTTTAATATCGGCAAATCCCAGAAATTACCAGCCTCACGCAATGTATAACCAAATTTATCTGCAATGTGCCTCATGGCTTCCGGGTTGCCATATAACGGTATCTGGCAGCGTTGAATCTGGCAGAAAGACCTTAGATCATCAATGCCATGTATATGATCGGCATGCGTGTGTGTGTATAACACCGCATCAACTTTCGAGAGCCCTTCCCTTAAAGCCTGCTGGCGTAAATCCGGCCCCGTATCGATCAGTATCATTTTTCCGTTATCGAGCTCAATCACACTCGAACAACGCATTCTATGGTTTCTTTTATCGGTAGATTTGCATGTGACACACTGACAGCCAATCATTGGCGTGCCTGCGCTAGAACCTACCCCCAGCATGGTCAACTGCATGCAATATTGCCTAGTGATGGTATGTTAAGGATTCGCATGCTTAAAAAGGCGAAAGAAGTTTTGTGTGCTTGCTACAGTGACTTCGTCCAAAGTAATGTCGCGCAGTCTGGCAATTTCTTCAGCGACATATTTAACATAGCTGGGTTGATTTGTTTTTCCGCGATATGGAATAGGTGCTAGATACGGTGAGTCTGTTTCTACTAAAATTCTGTCTAGCGGTATTTTTTTTGCTACTTCTTTAATCGTAGCCGCATTTTTAAATGTAACAATGCCTGAGAAAGAAATGTAAAAACCAAGTTGTATGGCCTGCATAGCTACATCTAGGCTCTCTGTAAAGCAGTGCATTACACCGCCAACTTGTTGTGCATTTTCTTCATGCATAATGCGCAACGTATCCTCAGCTGCACTGCGCGTGTGTATTACCAGCGGCTTGTCACAAGCTATAGCAGCGCGTATGTGAGTACGAAAACGTTCGCGCTGCCACTCCAGATCTCCTGTCAGTCTGAAGTAATCCAAGCCGGTTTCACCAATTGCGATTACTTTAGGATGATTTGCCAGTTCTATCAATTCTTCAACGCTCGGCTCATCAATATCCTCATAATCGGGATGGACACCTACGGACGCAAAGAAATTTTCGTTATTGTCAGCAAGCGCCAGCACTTGTGGAAAGTCTGGCAAGGTTACAGAAATGCAAAGGACGTGCCCCACTCCGTTATCCAGCATGGATTGCTTGATAGCGGGTAAGTTGGCGGCAAGTTCCGGGAAATTTAAATGGCAGTGCGAATCAACAAGCATATGAATTTATGAGCATTACATTGTATGTGTGGGACGTGATGATTTGAGAACATTCCCTAAAAGTGCTTCAATTTTATTACGAGCTTCCTGACCACCGTTTTTGTCACTGAATTGGACGCCTATACCTTGAGGTTTGTTGCCTTGGGTGGTAGGTGTAATCCACACAACATGACCTACTACTTTGAGTTTAAGTGGATCATCCAGCAAACTTAACAGCATGAAAACTTCTTCACCCATTTTGAAAGGTTTGTTTGTTGGAATAAACAAACCACCGCCTGCTAAAAATGGCATATAAGCTGCATAGAGTGCAACCTTTTCTTTAATTGCAAGCGAAAGCACACCAGGCTTCAGGCTGCCTATTATTTTGTTATCGTCTTGTATATCTTCAGCCATAATTTAGTAACTTTTTTATAAAGTAAGTTAAGCAGATTTAATCAATATCACGATTGGAAAACTTTTGTATATTCAACCAGCAAGCTTTCCATTTGCAACTCATGATTTAACGGGTGAGTTGCCAGTTTGCGAAGATCGTTAGTTTTCTTCTGTAAATCAAATAGCCTCCCCAAGTTTACCTTGTCCGCCAGCGCTTGCAAAGCACGAGCATGCTGTAAGTGATATCGAGCCTGCTGACCAAGCTTTACTGTAACAATATCATATAACCACTTCTGTACTGCAATCACACCGGTTTCTACTGAATTAGCAATGATGATGGGTGCCGCTACCTGCGGCTCCATTTTACGGCCTAGTGCAAGATACTTCCATATTTCAGATAACTGGTCGAATTGCGCTTGCTCAGACAAAACTTTTATAGGAGAGCCCTCAAGGTAAGCTAACTGCTGTTCAGGGTTCTGTACCCCCTGCATTTTAAGCCACGCCAATGCCTGAGCCTGATCCGGTACCGGCATATTCACTTTTTGGCATCTGCTGAGTATTGTTGGCAGTAACCGCTTTAGCTGATGAGCAACCAGAATAAAAATCACTCCTGATGCCGGTTCTTCCAGCATTTTTAGCAATGCATTTGCAGAAGCCTGATTCAAAGCTTCAGCTGGATTAATCAGCACTATTCTGAGTCCGCTGGTTTGATGACTGGATAAATTTAAAAAATCACTTAACTCCCGAATCTGTGCAACAGAAATCTGGGTTTTCTTTTTGGTTTTCTTTGCCGCAGGAGCTTCTTCATCCGAACCCGATTCCTGCTCAGGACTGATTAAGCGGAAATCAGGATGACTTTCATCTTCAAACCAATGACAGCTAGGGCATTTATTACATGCACGTCCGTTATCATCAGTATTCGGACATAGCAAAGCCTTACTGAAATTGAGAGCAAAATCATATTTACCAATCCCGGCACGTCCATGCATTAAAAATGCATGGTGAAGCTTGTGGCGGCCTTGATTCAGACTCTGCCACAACTGCTCTTGCCAAGGGTATATTACAGAGTAATTATTCATATAAATTATATAGTTGCAATGATATCTTTAACTTCTTTAGCAACTTCTTCTAAAGTCTTGCTGCCATCAATCACTCTGAATCTTTGCGGGTTTTTACTTGCCCGCTCAAGATATGCATTGCGAATTCTTGTAAAGAAATCTGCTGATTCGCGCTCAAATTTATCAGGGCTGCGTGCACCAGCGAGTCTGGTGATACTCACTTCAACCGGAACATCAAATAAAAGCGTAATATCCGGCTGTAAATCCTCTTGCACCCATCGCTCCAGTATTTCCACTTTATTGGCAGACACTCCCTTGGCACCACTTTGATAAGCGAAAGTAGCATCTGTAAAGCGATCTGAAAGCACATATGCGCCCCTCTTTAGTGCTGGCGCAATCACATTTGCGATATGCTCACGGCGTGCCGCAAACATCAGTAAGGTTTCAGTTTCAGCGTGCATTGCCTCGTGCAGCAACAATTCACGTAAACGCTCGCCCAAAGGCGTGCCGCCAGGTTCGCGCGTCGATACCACCTCATGTCCCCGCGCTTTAAGCATTTCAATGATACTTGGGATGTGCGTGCTTTTTCCCGCACCGTCCATACCTTCTAATGTAATAAATTTTGCTGTCATGGATTTACTTTTTTAACTGATATTTAGCGACTGCGCGATTATGCTCGGCCAAGTTATTGGAAAACGCATGGCTGCCATCACCTTTGCCTACAAAATAAAGTGCTTTAGTTTCTGCTGGGTGCAAGGCAGCTTCAATCGCTGCTAGACCTGGCATGGCAATTGGTGTCGGCGGCAAGCCACTGCGGGTGTAAGTATTGTAAGGTGTGTCAACAGACAGGTCTTTTTTACGAATATTGCCATCAAATTTTAAACCCATGCCGTAAATAACCGTTGGGTCTGTCTGCAAGCGCATACCTAAGCGCAGCCTGTTAACGAAAACACCGGCGATCATGGGACGCTCGCTGGCTTTGCCGGTTTCTTTTTCAATAATCGATGCCATGATTAAAGCTTGATAGCTATTTTTATAGGGTAAGTTCTGCTCTCTGCCCTGCCATGCTTTCTCTAATTTTGATTGCATTGCGTTATAACTGGTTTTAAGTAGCTCAATATCAGCAGTGTTACGGTCAAAATAGAAGGTATCCGGGAAGAATAACCCTTCTGCGACACTGTATTTTGAACCGATTATGTTTAGAATCTCTGCCTCTGATAATCCACCAATACTTTGCCTGACTGCATCGTTAACAGCCAGTTTCTGTCGCATCTGTTCAAACGTCCGTCCTTCAATAAAGGTGATGCTGCCTTGCGTGGTTTTGCCATGATTGAGTGACAGTAATAGCTGATAAGGTGAAATGTTCTTGTTTAGCGTATAACTGCCGGCTTGCAGATATTGTTCCTTATGCAGCAACTTGGCCAATAATATAAAACGCCAAGGCTCTTTTAATACGCCCTGCGCGACCAGTTGATTCGCTATACTTCTGAGGCCACTTTTAGACTGGATAGAAATTTCCTGGCTGCTGGGCTTGAGTTTAAGCGGTGAGATTGCATAATATACCAGCCAGCCGGTGACCAGTAAGGCACTTATAATAGATAGCGCCGTCCATTTTTTTATCTGTTTAATCATTTGTAACTACAGCTCTAATTTTTACAGCCAAATCTTGTTGCGGCCAAATTTTATTATTGATTTGAGTGACCTGAAAAGCACCGAAAAGACTGTTACAGATGATGACTTCATCTGCCTGAAATATCTGCGCTAAAGTTAATGACTTAATGCCAACATTTAAACCAAGTATGCGGCCTAGCCCAAGTATACGCTGCCGTGTAATGCCGGACACACCACACAGGCTTAAATCCGGCGTAAGCAGTTCACTGCCAAACCGTACAAATATATTACTCATGGTGCATTCTATTACGTTGCCTGACTGATCTAATAGCAAACCGTCAAATATGGATTCTTCGCGCCACTCCATACGTGCTATCACATTTTCAAGGCGATTCAAATGTTTGATACCGGCAAGTTTTGGTTGTGCTGCCAGCTTTATATCACAAACATGCAGTTGCACACCTTTGTTGTAATTAGATTCAGCATACTTTGGTAAAACGGACTTTATAACCACTCTGGTGGGAACTGTGATGACAGGTGGCGCATAGCCTCTTTCACCTTCACCGCGCGTGATAATAATTTTAGCGACCTGCGTCAGATCTTCAGAAAAAAGCTCTTTTTCAAATAATTTCTGCAGGTCGCTCATCAGTAATTCTGCGCTTGGGCAGACAATACCAATCACTGCGCAATCAGCTACCAGCTTTTGGTAATGAAATGGCCAGCTCACTGGTAAGCCATTGCGTATTTTCATGGTGCGAAATACACCGTCGCCATAAGAAAAACCTCGATCAAAGACCGATATTGCCTGATCAAAGCTTCCGTTTATGAGAAATGAATGATTGTGTAGCATAGCCGTAATTAAACCATAGCATCTGTAAATTCACTACAAAAGACGGCAACAAAAAAGCCCGCAACATTTATTTTGCGGGCTTTTCTAATTGTCTAAAAGTGATATTTTAGATTAAACTTTTTTAAATACCAGACTGCCGTTAGTGCCGCCGAAACCAAAATTGTTTTTCAATGCGTATTCAATTTTCATATCGCGCGCTGTATTCGCACAGTAATCCAGATCACATTCAGGATCCTGATTGAAAATATTGATAGTAGGCGGAGACACCTGATGATGAATGGATAGTACTGTGAATACAGACTCCAACCCACCGGCACCACCTAACAAGTGCCCAGTCATCGACTTAGTAGAGTTAACGACCAGATTGTAGGCATGGTCACCGAATGCTGCCTTGATAGCATTGGTTTCGTTGGCATCACCTAATGGTGTAGAGGTGCCATGGGCATTCACAAACTGCACTTGATCCGGATTGATGCCTGCATTGTTCATCGCATTACGCATTGAGCGACGTGGGCCATCCATATTAGGTGCAGTCATGTGGTAAGCATCAGCACTCATGCCATAACCAGTCAGCTCTGCATAGATTTTTGCACCACGTTTTTTGGCATGCTCATACTCTTCAAGTACCAGTACGCCAGCACCCTCACCTATAACAAAGCCATCACGGTCTTTATCCCATGGGCGACTTGCGGTAGCAGGGTCATCATTACGTGTGGACAGTGCGCGTGAAGCCGCAAAACCACCAACGCTGAGGCGAGTAATCGCAGCTTCTGCACCACCTGCAATCATCACATCTGCGTCACCGTACTCAATCATGCGTGAAGCATCACCGATAGAGTGAGTGCCTGTTGTACAAGCAGTCACAATCGCAACATTCGGGCCTTTAAAACCAAACATGATTGATAAATTACCCGAAATCATATTAATGATAGTACCAGGAATGAAGAATGGTGAAATCTTGCGTGGGCCTGATGCCTGATAAAGTATGTCAGTGTCTTCGATTAACTGCATACCGCCAATACCAGAGCCAATAGAAACACCAATACGTTCAGCATTTTCTTCGGTTGCAACAATACCGGAATCTTTTACAGCCTCGATAGCAGCCGCCAAGCCATATTGAATGAAAGTATCCATTCGTCTGGCATCTTTTGCCGGAATAAAATCTTCAGCATTAAAGTCTTTTACTTCACCGGCTATGGTAGAAGAAAATGCGCTTGTATCGAATTTAGTAATTTGTGCGATGCCAGATTTACCAGCAATAAGATTATCCCAAGCAGTTTTTACACCGATTCCTACCGGTGAAACAACGCCAAGACCTGTGACGACAACTCTACGTTTAGACATAAGAAAAGTCTCGAAGACAAGGATTAAGAAACAAAAAGGCAAAAAGCAGTAAACCCATGAAGGGTTTACTGCTTAAATTTGAATTTATTTGAGGTTAGTATTGATGTAATCAATCGCTAATTGAACTGTAGTGATTTTCTCTGCTTCTTCATCAGGAATTTCGCAGTCAAATTCTTCTTCTAGTGCCATAACCAACTCTACTGTATCCAGTGAGTCAGCTCCCAAATCATCTACAAATGATGATGCATTTTTAACATCAGCCTCATTTGCACCCAGTTGTTCAGCAACAATTTTTTTAACGCGTTGTTCGATGTCAGACATCTAATTACCCCTTTTATAAAAAATAGCTTGATTCAGCTAAGTCAGTATTCTACCAAAACTAAATAATAATACAAAAAACTTAATCACTACTTTAACCCATATTCAGAGTATTTTAAAGCTGAATAGCGCTATACCATTAACATTCCACCATTGACGTGTATGGTTTCACCCGTAATATACGCAGCATTAGGCGAAGCTAGGAATGCAACTGTTGCTGCAATTTCTTTTACAGAGCCCAAACGACCTACTGGAATACGCGCCAGCATTTTTGTCGTGAT
>JBFZCQ010000079.1:0-5017 GCA_041307905.1 Methylotenera sp. | reverse complement strand
TTTGATGAGTGCTTCCTAAAAATATTATTTTGGCGCATTACTTCGTTGCGGCTATATTTCAAATGGACACGTAACCACGCTGTATGTTGCATCCAAAATAACACTTCTAACAAGTACTCATATCCAATCAAAATGGCTTAATGATACAGACAGCCTCAACTGCAATACCTTCACAGCGCCCGGTGAAACCGAGCTTTTCGGTAGTGGTAGCCTTTACATTAATATGCGATAGCTCAACCTCGCAATCACTGGCTATATTTGCACACATCCGGGCTGTATGCGGACTTAGTTTCGGCGATTCACAAATCACGGTAGCATCAATATTGCCAATCACAAAACCTTTATCTTTAAGTAATAACACCACATGACGCAACAACTGACGTGAATCGATACCTTTGTAACGCATATCGCTAGGCGGAAAATGTTTACCAATATCGCCTAATGCAGCCGCACCCAGCAGTGCATCACAAATGGCATGCAGCAATACATCTGCATCCGAATGCCCATCCAGACCTTTATCATGCGGAATATCTACACCGCCAATAATGCATTTACGTCCGACAACCAGCGCGTGCACATCAAAACCATGACCTATTCTCATTATGAGAGTTCCTTTTGCATCAAAACTTCCATCAGTGCTATATCCTGCGGGTAAGTAATTTTCATATTTCGTAATGAACCCACAACCAGTTTAGGCTGCAGACCCAATGCCTCTACTGCCTGCGCCTCATCCGTTGGTGCACCATCAAAACTGGCTAGTGCCTTTTGCAGCAGATTAAAGCGGAACATTTGCGGTGTCTGTGCCTGCCATAAACCTTCTCTGGGGATAGTCTTTTCCACCCTCTGGCCAGTGTTCGATTGCTTGAGCGTATCAGACAGCGGCAGTGCCAGCAAACCACCAACATCATCATGCTCCAGTGCATCCAATAACTGGTTCAATAATGATGTTGTCAGGCCGGGGCGCGCTGCATCATGCACCAGAATCCAGTCATCCTCCGCTACATTCGGACGCATGGCTTCCAGCGTGTTAAGTACGGTCTGCGCACGCGTTTCACCACCGGTGTAATGCAGATTCAGCCGACTATTGCTATCCAGTGTCAGGCTACGCCAGAAGAAATCTTCTGAGCTTAATGCAAGGTTAATACTTGCAATACGCGGGCAGCTAAAAAACGTTTGAATACAGTGTGAAACAATAGGCTTGCCGCATAAAGGCAGGTATTGTTTGGGAATGGCGGTAGCCATGCGGTTACCAGCGCCCGCGGCTGGGATGATAATGTGAAAACGCGCCATATTAAAAAATTAAGCATGAAACAATAATATCTAAATTCTAACATGTCACTTCATAGTCATCTCCACTATTAGCGCAGTCTAAATAGAGATCTGATCAATTAATGCCAGCAGAATAATTCATTAAAAAATGATTACAGCTTGATACTTAACCGATGCAATTAAAAACAACCTTATCAGCAACGGGTTTCATGTAGGTTATTAATTATGTTTTTGATGCTGACTGCTGAATTTTATTAGTTGATGTATGATTTATCTTGTGAATATTAATATGTTTTTTAAAACATTTAAGGATAGCCGCTACAGACAGCGACTTCTGCCTTGGCTAATTTTAGGAATCGGCCTTGTTATTACCTATTACTGCAAAATATTGCATACCAGACAAACTTCAAGAATGTTCAAGAACGCTTTAAGTTTCGCGCCAATAAAATTGTAAGCAACATAGAATCACAAATCGAAAGCTACAAAATAGTTTTACTTGGAGCAAAAGGTCTTTTTTATCATCCTTAAACGTTGAACGTCACAAATTCAGTGAATATGTCAGTCAACTTAATCTGGCACAAAGCTACCTTAGGATTCAGGGCGTAGGCATTTCTTTGTTAATAAAACCGGAGGACTTGGCAGCACATGCGCAAAAGATTCAAAGTGAAGGCTTTCCTGATTACGCGATACACCCGGCTTGAAATCGCGATATTTATACATCCATCGTCTACCTTGAACCTTTCGACTGGCGCAATCGACACGTATTCGGTAAAGGGTGGTTCAATGCGAAGTCCTTCCCACAAACGAAATTGGAGTCATCCAGCTTCAAGGCATTAGGCGGCAACCGATATGAAGTCACCGGAAAAATGAGCATCAAAGACCGCACCCAAACCGTAACTTCGCCATTTACCTTGAATCAGCAAGGCAGCAATGCGATAGTGAATGACGCCTTTTTTTTAAAACGCACAGATTTCGCGATTGGTGAGGGTTTATGGTCAAACTTCGACACTGTAGCTAATGAGATTCAAATCAAATTTCACTTTATAGCGACTGTAGGAAAATAAGCAGTACTATTTATTATTAATATTTAATAGGAGACATTTATGAAACGTTTTATCTTACTAGCAATTGCAACAACATTTTCTACGGTAGCGCTTGCTGCGCCGGAAACCTACGTCATTGAAGGCACGCATACCCTGCCACAGTTTTCTTATGACCATCATGGCTACTCAACCCAACTGAGCCGCTTTGATAAAACATCCGGTAAGATTATGATCGACCGTGCAGCAAAAACCGGATCAGTGGATATCACGATCGACACAAGCTCAGTAAACACAGGTTATTCATTATTTAATGAGCACATTCAGGGTGAAGACTTTTTGTATACTGCTAAATACCCGACTGCCACTTTCACTTCAAACACAGTTAAATTTGATGGTGACAAAATTTCCAGCATAAACGGTACATTGACGCTTAAAGGCATCAGTAAATCAGTAACACTGACCGTGACTTCCTCACTATGCAAGCCACATCCGATAGTGAAAAAAGAAGCTTGCGGTGCGAATGCAAGCACAGTAGTAAAACGCTCTGATTTCAATATGGCGAAATATGTACCTTACGTAGGCGATGAAGTCACAATTACCATTCCGGTAGAAGCCATCAAAGAATAATTAACAGCCTTTTATTTAAAAAAGCGCCCGAGGCCTAGATTGCCATTATTGCTTTTTCAAAATACTTCACTATATTAGGATAACATCATGCAAACTGAACATTTAATAGTCACTGGAATGACCTGCGGGGGATGTGTCAACAGCTTAACCCGGGCACTCAAAACCTTAGCAGGGGTTACTGATGTAAACGTATCACTTGCAAGTGGTTCAACATCGGTGCAATACGACGAAAACTTAACTTCACCCGACCAACTTAGATCGGCAGTGGAAAATGCGGGCTTTGGAATTGAATAAAATTCAGCTACCTGATAGATATCAGATAGCTGAAAAGGCCATTTGTGCTGCTTAGCTAGTAATAAATACTAGCTAAATCAACACAAATTTTATCTACATTTAATCCAGTATTCATCACTAGTCTAGCAATGCGTACTGGTGCTTTATGCCAGAATCACCTCGACCAAATTATCACTGAAGGTCGTGGAGTGTCCCATATCACCAAACTCTGCAGAGCTGATGCAATTCACAGTGCCATTATTAAGCTGTCGCCAGTAGCCTAAAGTTGCGACCACAATGCCGGGATTAACGTCATCCGAAATTCTGGCCACACCCTCAAACGCGCCACGGTCATTAAACACACGTACTATGCTGCCTTCCTGAATGCTGCGCGCTTTTGCATCTGACTGGTGAATCAGCACAAATTGCTCGCCCTGACCTTTGATTTTCTCAGCCACATTTGCATAACAGGAATTTAAAAAACCATGACTCTTGGGCGAGATAATATTGAGCGGATATTTGGCAGCCAATTCAGGATTGGTGGCAGGTGTTTCGCGTGAAGGCACATAATCCGGCAAAGGGTCTAATGCTTCACCCGGTTGAAAACCATCATACATTTGGCGGAATGGTCCGGCCACAAAGTTTTTGGCGCCCTCTACTAGAAAGTGGCATTTACCCGTAGGCGTCGGGAACTCGCCTTTAGCATGACGGGCACGAACATCTTTGTCACCAAAGGCTTTTAATCTGGCAAATCCATGCTCGCGCATATAGGCAAGGTCTATACCTTCACAGGTTGGGGAATTCCAGTCTACATAGTGCTCCAAACATTCACTGTCATTCCATTTGAAGTTTTCGTCTTCATAGCCCATGAGCTTCGCCAATTGCCTAAAAATTTCATTATTAGGCAGTGCTTCACCAGGCGGGTCGATACATTTAGCATTATAGGTAAGATAGAGGTGGCCCCATGACAGCACCATGTCTTCCATCTCTGCGCCCATTGCGGCCGGCAACACGATATCTGCATAGGCTGCAGTATCTGAAATAAAATGCTCTGCTACAACCAGGAATAAATCTTCTCGTTCGAGGCCTTTGATAATTTTGTCAGTCTCCGGCGCCTGCGTAATAGGGTTGGTGTTCCAAACCATCATCGACTTAATCGGCGTTTCGAGTTTAGTCTCCCCTGTGAGTACACGCCCTAACTGCAGGTTATTTACAACAGGTGTACCTTCAGGGATTAAATCCGGGCGACAAATCACATCAAATTTATACGGGTGCTCCCATACCGGGAATTGCAGCGCTCCGCCACCTACATGGCGCCAAGCACCAATCAAGGCGGGTAAGCTAGCCACAGCACGAATAGCCTGACTGCCGCCATAGCTTCTTTCCAAAGCTACACCAAGGCGAATCGCGGCAGGTGGTGTCGTTGCGTACTCGCGGGCAAATTTGCGGATATCCGCTGCCGGAATACCGGTTATTTTTTCTGCCCATTCCGGTGTTCTGGTTTTAGCACGCTCTACCAGTTCTGCATAACCTACGGTGTAATTATCGATATAATCCTGATCTACGAGTCCCTCGGTGATAATCACGTTCATCATTGCCATGGCGAGTGCACCATCGGTACCCGGTTTAGGTGCAATGTGCCAATCGGCTTCTTTTGCGGTTCTTGAGGCGTAGGAATCAATCACGACAACCTTGGCGCCTTTTTTCTGGGCTTCTCGGATAGTATGCCAGTGGTGCAGGTTGGTACTGACTGAGTTACATGACCAGATTACGATATATTTAGAGTGACTAAAACTATCCGGGTC
>JBFZCQ010000078.1:0-4999 GCA_041307905.1 Methylotenera sp. | reverse complement strand
ACAGTTCATTGGTAGCGGTATCTACCGGTTTGCTGAATGCCATGACCAAGGATGAAGCCGAAGCGGTGCTAGCTCATGAGGTTTCGCACATTGCCAACGGTGATATGGTGACGCTAACTTTGATTCAAGGTGTGGTAAATACGTTTGTGATGTTTCTGTCTCGCGTGATTGGTTACGCGGTAGATAAGATTATATTTAAAACTGAACGCGGCACCGGGCCGGCTTTCTTTGTCACCATGATCATCGCTGAATTAGTGCTTGGTGTATTGGCTTCCATGATTGTGATGTGGTTCTCACGTCAACGTGAATTCCGTGCGGATGCGGGTGCTGCCAAGTTATCCGGCAGAGGCAAAATGATTGCGGCATTAGAGCGCCTACAGGCACAGCATGAGCCATCAGTGTTACCGAAACAGATGGCGGCATTCGGAATTTCAGGCAGCGGTGGCGGTTTTGCCAAACTGTTCTCTAGCCACCCAAGCCTCGATGACCGTATCGCAGCATTACGTCAGCAATAAAATATACATAAAACAGGTAACTACAAGGTTACCTGTTTTAAATAATAGTAGTTAATAATTATTAAGAGAGTTTTATGGGTGAACTGCAATCGATAGGCAACTGGGGGATGTGGTCAGGATTCGGCGTATTTGTGCTGTTGATGTTGGCAGTAGATATGTTCTTACTAGACCGCAACGGCGCCCAGAAAGTGGGCGCAAAAGAAGCGCTTATCTGGTCAATTGTCTGGTTTGCAATGGCGATGCTGTTTGGCGCAATACTTTGGGGCTGGCTAGATCACACAGCAGGGCGCGAGATAGCAGATATCAAAGTCATGGAATATCTAACCGGGTATTTATTAGAAAAAACTCTGGCGATGGACAATATTTTCGTGTTCGTGATGATATTCAGTTATTTTGCGGTGCCTTTGGAATTTCAGAAGCGTATTTTGGTATACGGCGTGCTTGGCGCAATCATACTGCGTGCATTAATGATTGTTTTGGGCGCATGGCTGATCGCGCAGTTCCACTGGGTGCTATACGTTTTTGGTGCGTTTTTACTGGTAACCGGCATCAAGATGTTTGTGTTCGCCGATAAGGAGCCAGATTTAGCTAAGAACCCGCTGTTAATGTGGATAAGAAGGCATATGCGTATTACAGATGATTACCATGGTGATAAATTCTGGATCATGGATAAAGGTGTGCGCTGGTTTACACCGATGTTTCTTGTGCTGGTATTGATTGAATTTTCCGATGTGATTTTTGCGATGGATAGTATTCCGGCGATTTTTGCGATAACCAATGATCCATTTATTGTCTTTACGTCGAATATTTTTGCGATACTTGGTTTACGCGCATTGTATTTCTTGCTGGCAGATATGGCAGAGCGTTTTCACCTGCTTAAATTCGGTTTGGCAGTCGTGCTGATGTTTGTAGGTACAAAAATGCTGATTGTAGAATGGTTCAAGATCCCGGTAGCGGTTTCATTGGGTGTGGTGGTAGCGGTAATAGGGACCAGTATTTTGCTGAGCCTTATAGCTACTCGAAACAAGCAACATTAAGCTGCGGCTTTCAATAATATAAGGCACGGATTTGTATTATTGAACGTGAGGTTTTTGTTGATATACTAGGCTTATTAAAATAATGTTTTATAACAAACCATGACCCTGAGCGAATTACGTTTTGTAGTAGCCGTAGCTAAAGAGCGCAATTTCAGGCGCGCCTCAGAAAAATGTTATGTGAGTCAGCCCGCGCTTAGTCTGGCGATTAAAAAGCTTGAAGAAGATCTGGGCGTGAAGATTTTTGAGCGTAGCCGTACTGATATCAGCGCTACGCCGATAGGAGAAAAAATCATCGAGCAGGCGATCAAGGCGTTGGAGGAAGTAAATCATATTCGCGAAATTGCCAAGCAAGGCAATAATCAGTTAAGTGGTGTTTTTCGTCTGGGCTTGATCTATTCAGTAGGTCCATACTTGCTGCCAGAAATAATCCCGATTTTGCGTAACAGCGCTGCCGAAATGCCGTTGGAAATTGAAGAAAACTTAACGGCACAGCTAGAAACACAGCTTAAGAACGGTGTTATTGATGCAGCTGTTATTGCTCTGCCATTTGACGTCCCTGGAATCAACACTATGCCGCTCTATGACGAAAAGTATGTGGTGATGGTGCCGGTAGGTCATGCATGGGCTGATCGCACGTCTATCGGCGCAGGAGAGTTGGCTGATGAGAACGTATTGCTACTCAATAGCGGGCATTGTTACAGTCATCAGGTATTGCAGGCATGTCCCGATCTGTCGCGCAAAGGTCAGGTATTGCAAGGTAACTCTTTAGAGACGATACGTAATATGGTGGCATCAAATCTTGGCATTACCGTTTTGCCGTGCAGTGCGGCTACTGAGCGTTACATCAACCCATTGGTAAAGGTGATTCCTTTTTCAGAGCCAGTACCTGTCAGGCGAGTTGCGCTGGCATGGCGCAAGAGTTATGCGCGTGAACTTGCAATAAGTTGTGTAGCGGATTCTATAAAATTGATTAAATCAGAATGTCTGCAAATGATGAATAAAACATAGTAAAAAAATAAACCTGAATAAAATTTTTGGGCATAAAAAAAGGATACGTTAAGTATCCTTTTTTAATTACTTAACTTTATAGTTAAGTTTTACAATCATTAATTTAATTAAAAATTAACGGTTGCAAACGTACATTGTCACTTCGAAACCGAAACGCATTTCAGTAGCAGCTGGTTTTGTCCACATAATATATCTCCAAAAGTTTGTTAATTAATAGCAATGCTTATGCAGTAAATAATACATTGCAGCAAAAAAACAGCACTATGAAAACTGCTTAAATCTTACTAATGATTTTCATTAGAAACAGTGATGCGCTGTAATCTGTATTTAATAGGTAACAAAAACGCGATAGCCGGCAACCGCAATATCACTTGTAGTAACTGCAAGTTTAATTCTAGTTTCTGCACCGGTTTGAATTCCGTCTGTAATGTTTGTTTCGGCAGGTAAATATTCATCAGGCTTGAAGATACGACGTAATACGGGTTTATCTTCAACGTCAGTAAGGGTCAGCTCAAGATTAGGGTAAGCGATCACATGATTACCGGTATTAATCAGAGTGCTTGCAAAACGAACTAAACCGGGATGCTCGGCATCCTCCTGCATATCAGAATCATCAATCACAATAAATTCGATTTTTTTAGGTAGATTGATATTGCAAGATAATTGCTGGCAAGCCTGAAGCAAGTAGGGCTTAGCATTTGGATAATAGATGGCGATTTCTTCACGCAGAAAATAAATACTCTGCGTAACTGCAATTAAAATCAGAAGCAGTGAAGCGAATGACCATAGCCAAACACGTGATTTGTTAGAGGCAGTATTTGAGCGGTTCTTATTCTTTTTGACAGTATCACCAACAAAAGAAGGCTGCTGGTCTGAAGCCTCTGATGAGGATGCTGTGTCAGCTACTTCAGTAAGGTTTATAGTTGTTGCTAGCGCAGAGGGAGGGTCAGCTGGATGGGGGGCTGCAATGGAAGCTGAATTCACATCCACCCTGCTGTTATCGCTTGAATCATCTGAATTTTCAGCAACAGAGATGAGCTGCGCTCTTGCATCAAATACCTGCATGCATTGACCGCAACGTACTTTTCCACCGTGTTTATTAAGTTGTTCTTCGGTGGCGAAAAATTGAGTTTGGCAAGCGGGGCAATGGGTTATGACGCGCATTTTCTCGTGCCAGTTAGTAACACCCATGAGTCCATGTATAAAGCTGAATCCATATGAAACCACTCGGCATAAATGGCAGAAACTGCAGATTCTTGTTCACGTAAAATACCCGAAAGCGCAATTTTGCCTTCCGCTTTGCATGAACTCGCGAGCGCAGGTGCTAATACACTTAATGCACTGGATAAAATATTGGCAACAACGATATCAAATTTTGCATTCTGATACTGGCTTGCCGGGTAAAAATCAGCAGTGACAGCGTTTTGTTCGGCATTATATAAACTGGATTGAATCGCCTGAGGATCAATATCAACACCTACAACTTTGCCTGCACCTAGTTTTTTTGCGGCTATCGCTAAAATACCAGAGCCACAACCGTAATCCAGTACAGTTTGACCGGGTTTCACGGTCTGCGTTAACCATGCCAGACATAAATGTGTAGTTGGGTGACTGCCGGTACCGAACGCTAGACCAGGGTCGAGAATGATATTGATGGCATCCGGATTGGGCGAGTCATGCCAGGTTGGCACAATCCATAACGCATCGGTAATTCTAATCGGGTCAAATTGGGATTGTGTTGCACGCACCCAATCCTGCTCCTTAACAATTTCAGTAGTGTAAATCAGTGAAGGAAGTTTTGTCTGCGACTGCAAATCAGCCATTACAGCTGAAATGGCTACATCTTCATCAAACAGAGCGCTAACCAGATTCTGCTGCCAGATACCTGGCGGCGGGTCACCTGGTTCGCCAAAAATAGGTTGCTCATCGATGGTTTCAGCGTTCGCATCCTCAATAATTGCAGACAATGCGCCCAGTTCCATCAGGGTATCGCTAATAAGGTCAGCGGTATTATCCTGTGCTTCAATTTTTAGTGATACCCAAGCCATACTTACCTTGTTTATTTATTGTAGATACCTAGTTTTTGTTCAAGGTAGTGAATGCTGGTGCCGCCAAGGTGAAACGCCGCGTCTGCCATCAGTTCTGCATGCAGGGCGATGTTGGTGTTAATACCATCAATCATCATTTCAGAAAGTGCAATGCGCATACGGGCAATGGCCTGGTCACGTGTATCACCGTAGGTAATCAACTTGCCGATCATTGAATCATAATGTGGCGGTACTGTGTAACCTGCGTAAGCATGTGTATCAATGCGTACACCAGGGCCGCCAGGCATATGGAATGTATTGATTTTTCCTGGGGACGGTACAAAGTTATACGCATCTTCAGCATTTAAACGACATTCAATAGCGTGACCGCGTAATTGCACATCTTTCTGAC
>JBFZCQ010000077.1:0-8315 GCA_041307905.1 Methylotenera sp. | reverse complement strand
ACTGATGCGCCAAAATCACGTTGGAGATGTAATGGTTGTCGAGAAAAAACATGACACGACTCTACCCTTAGGCATAGTCACTGACCGTGATGTAGTCGTAGAAGTTGTGGCGCCGGGCCTTGATCCAAAAGTAATTACTGTTGGCGACATCATGCTACCCCATTTATCCACCATAGAAGAAGACGCCGGAGTTTTTGATGCTATTAAACTAATGACCAGTAAAGGCATTAGGCGTTTGCCAGTGGTAAATAAATACGGAAGCTTGATTGGCATCTTAACCCTAGATGACCTTTTTGTGATGATGGCTAAAGAATCGTTCAGTATTGCCATGTTACTAAGTAATGAACAAAAGAATGAATCTATAAAGCGACGCTGATACGCTCTAAACTATTTTAAATTAGATACTTGATCGTAATTTATAAAAGAAAATATATCATAACCAAACTCGCGGCAGGATATCACCATATCAACCATGAACGTCCGCTGATAGAACAGGATCTGGATGCTTACAGAATGACTGCCAAACTTACAGAGCCAACTGTTTACCCAAGGTGCAGTGCTGTATTTCATAAAGGCCGCTGGCAGTGGCTCGAAGCAGCAGTCAGCGCGCATCGGGAAACCTGCCCTGCCTGCAAACGTACCCATGACAATTTCCCAGCTATATACGTGACATTAGAAGGACCATAATTTGATACACACGGCGAAGAGATTTTACGTACGGTGCAAAATCACGAATGGCATGAGCGCCTAGAACATCCACTCAACCGCATTATTGCAACAGAGCGGCAAGGTGATACAACTGTAGTAACCACAACGGACATCCATCTAGCTCGGGGTATTGCCGAGGCAGTGAAGCATGCTTTTCAAGGTGAGATGGAGTTACATTACAAAACGGGCGAGAACCTGTTACGCGCATACTGGAAGCGCTAATTACAATAATACTTTCATTAGAATCTACTGTATTACTTCCCGCTAGGGGTCACATTAACAGCCCGGCAGGAAGGCTTCTGGTAGGTAGGCAACTAACTATAAGCTGACAATTAATTAAGCTTCAAACATTATCGCAAACCATCACCTGCTTTACCCCAACGCAGCCAAACGCGAATTTTTCGATAACTTTCGGCATCAAGCGTATCTGGAAAAATAACCAGACGTGGTGCAAAAAACGCGTCAGCAATGACGCGTCTATTAATTGGCAGTTCACATCCGTTAACTATGGGGTCAACAATGAGTCGCCACGCACGTAAATTTCTATCTGCTTGCCATCTCTGCGTACGAGTTGCTGTTGATTGCTGCTGCTTACATCTAGAGCGATGTATGACCAAAGCAACAATAACAAGCCATACCGGCACATGTTATAGATAACAGCGCTTGATATGACAATACAATATTAATTTAATCTGCTCAACCAACGCTGGCAGGATTAAAATGACGCCTGCGCCTAGACCCATCGCACAGATAATCAGGGTTAATGTTATAGAAGGCTTGAAATCAAGCTGTATAGGCTTCATGTTATGGCTCATAGATACTGCATATCATTTATTAAAAAAAAGGTTAGCATGATTACACAACAATGGCATGAATTTCTCCAAGCTTCGGTCGCACAACATCCTTTGAATGCCATTTCACCAGCATTGATTAATGAAACCGTTATTTGCGATCTTTCACATTTAGGTTTGCTGCAAGTAGGCGGTGCTGAAGCTTTTGCATTTTTGCAAGGCCAGGTTACGAATGACGTCAAAGAGCTGAATGGTCAGGTTGCACACTACAGCGGATACTGCAATCCCAAAGGCCGTTTATTGGCCATTTTTCTGGCGTTTGCACATAAAGACCACATACATTTGCAACTGCCTAAAGAGCTCATAGCGCCTATCGCAAAACGTCTTAAAATGTATGTGATGCGCAGCAAAGTGGAAATTCAGGATATTAGTGAATCTATCATTAAAATAGGCTTAAATGGTGCCAAGGCGACTGAGCTGCTGAGCCCATTATTTTCAAAAATCCCACAGAATGACTATGAATTAGTCACACTGGAAAATGGCGCGCTAATTAAACTGCCAGGTAAGCAGCCGCGTTTTGAAATATTTACCGACATTGTCAATGCATCGACTATCTGGAATAGCTTGGCGCCGCATGCAAAAATTGCAGATGCTTCCTATTGGGATCTATTGGAAATTCAGGCCGGTATTCCTGAAGTCTATGCAGAAACGCAAGAAGAATTTGTACCTCAAATGCTGAATCTGGATTTACTGAATGGTATTAACTTCAAAAAAGGCTGTTATACGGGCCAGGAGATTGTAGCGCGGACGCATTACCTTGGTACTGTCAAACGCCGAACCCATCTGGCTCATACTGACGGCGTAACACAGCCAAATGCAGGTGATGACGTGCTCAATAGCAGTGGGGTTATTGTCGGTAAAGTTGTAAGATGCGCGCCATCATTCAGCGGTGGCTATGACTTGCTGGCAGAAATAAGATTAGAAAGTGTTGAGGCTGGGCCATTAAATGTGAATAGCAGCACGCTTAATCTACAGCATTTACCTTATAAAGTCTGAACTCAAAATTCAAACGCCGTACAGTGCTGTTAAATCTGACTGGTTTAGATCTAATAGCCTAGTATTTCTAAGGTTGAGCTTGTTGCTGCGGTTGAGATTGAGGTTGAGCTTGTTGCTGAGGCTGCGATTCAATCACCTGAAAGAATACTTCATCCTGCTTGATCATGCCGAGTTCACTTCTTGCACGTTCTTCAATAGCGGCTTTACCGCTTTTTAAATCACTGACTTCTGCATCGAGCATCGCGTTACGCGCTTTTAATGCAATATTTTTTTCCTGCTGTTCATGTACCTGACGGTTTAGTTCCCACACGCGCAACCAGCTACCCTTACCCAGCCACAGTGGGTACTGTAGCAAGGCAATCAGGATAACAAAGATCAGCGTGAGGGCCTTCAACTTTAGTTCTTAAAACTTATTCCAGTAGGATTACTTAAAGAGTTGATAGAAGGCTGACTTACCTGCGTAGCTGGTTGCATCACCTAATTCTTCTTCAATACGCAATAACTGGTTGTACTTGGCAATACGCTCTGAACGGCATAGTGAGCCGGTCTTGATTTGCAAGGCGTTAGTAGCCACAGCAATATCAGCAATCGTACTGTCTTCTGTTTCACCTGAACGATGTGAAACGACGGCAGTGTAACCAGCGCGTTTCGCCATCTCGATAGTTTGGAATGTCTCAGTCAGGGTACCGATCTGGTTCACTTTAATCAGCACAGAGTTTGCCACACCACGCTGGATGCCTTCACGCAGGATTTTGCTGTTGGTTACAAACAGGTCATCACCCACCAATTGTGTAGTTTTGCCTAAACGTTTAGTTATGATATCCCAGCCGTCCCAGTCGAACTCACCCATGCCGTCTTCAATACTGATGATCGGGTATTTATCACACCATGCTGCAAGGTAATCAGTGAATTGCGCTGAAGTCAGTGCCAAGCCTTCTGATTCCAGATGGTAACGGCCATCTTTATAGAACTCGGTACTTGCACAATCCAGACCCAGATACACATCACGGCCTGGCTCGTAGCCTGCATCTGAAATCGCTTCCAGAATATATTGAATCGCAGCTTCGTTAGATGGCAGGTTAGGCGCAAAACCGCCTTCGTCACCCACTGTCGTTGCCAAACCTTTTTTATGCAGCGTTTTCTTCAAAGCATGGAATATCTCAGCACCACAACGGATTGCTTCACGGAATGAAGGTAAGCCAGCTGGAATAATCATGAATTCCTGCATATCCACGCTGTTATCCGCATGTGCGCCACCGTTGATGATGTTCATCATTGGGGTTGGTAATTGCATAGAACCTGATCCACCCAGATAGCGATACAGTGGCAAGCCAGACTCTTCGGCAGCTGCACGCGCGCAAGCCATAGAAACAGCCAGAATTGCATTCGCACCTAAACGGTCTTTATTCTCTGTGCCGTCTAATTCAATCAGGGTTTTATCAATAAAACTTTGCTCTTCGGCATCTAGGCCGATAATCGCTTCAGTGATTTCTGTGTTTACATTTTCCACTGCCTGCAACACGCCTTTACCTAAATAACGGTTTTTGTCGCCGTCACGTAATTCCATGGCTTCTTTAGCGCCGGTAGAAGCGCCTGAAGGCACAGCTGCGCGCCCGATTACGCCGCTTTCCAGCAACACATCAGCTTCAACTGTTGGGTTACCACGTGAATCCAGAATCTCGCGGGCAATAATATCTACAATCGCGCTCATTATTTTTCTCCTAAGTTATAAATTATAATTAGCCGCAGATAAACGCGGATTAACACAGATAAACCTAACTTCAAAAAAACATTAAGAATTGAAACAACTTACATCTCGTTTGAAACGAACTTCAGCAACATCATCTGCGTTATCCGCATTCATCTGCGGCAAAAATTTTTACAAAGTACTTTCAATAAAACCAGCTTTTTTTACTAACTTATCTAAATCCACCAACACTTCCAACAAATCTCTCATCTTATGTAACGGCCATGCATTTGGGCCGTCTGACAATGCCTGAGCAGGGTCCGGATGAGTTTCCATAAAAATACCCGCAATGCCGCTGGCAACTGCTGCACGCGCCAGTACTGGCACATGCTCACGCTGCCCGCCGCTCTTGTCACCCTGACCGCCTGGCTGCTGCACAGAATGCGTTGCATCGAACACAACCGGACAATTAGTATTGCGCATAATAGCAAGGCCGCGCATATCAGAAACCAGTGTGTTATATCCGAATGAAACGCCGCGTTCACATACCATAATGTTGTCTGCGCCGCCGTTGGCTTCTTTCGCTTTTTCAACCACGTTTTTCATATCGCCCGGTGCCATGAACTGGCCTTTTTTGATATTTACAGGTTTGCCTGATTTAGCACATGCCATGATAAAGTCGGTCTGACGGCATAAAAATGCCGGCGTCTGCAACACATCAACCACTGCAGCAACATGTGGTACCTGATCTTCTGTATGCACATCAGTCAAAATAGGCACACCGATCTGGCGGCGTACTTCGTCAAGAATTTTCAAACCTTGTTCCATGCCAAAACCACGGAAAGTTTTATTGGAGCTGCGATTCGCTTTATCGTATGAAGATTTGTAAATAAAAGGAATTTTCAGTGCTGCTGCAATTTCCTTGAGCTGGCCGGCAGTATCAATCGCCATCTGCTGTGACTCAATCACACATGGACCCGCAATTAAAAACAGCGGATGCTCGATACCTACATCAAAGTTACAAAGTTTCATGCTCAACCTTTACACTTGGAATGCTGGCAAATATTAAGTGATATGCCAACTGTAACTCCGGTTAATTAGATTATTTCTTATTAGCTAATGCTGCCTTCACATAGGCAATAAATAACGGATGACCAGCTCTTGGATTTGAAGTAAATTCCGGGTGGAACTGACAAGCTACAAACCACGGATGTACATTCTGCGGTAACTCTACCATTTCGCACAGATCTTCGGTCGGCGTTCTGGCAGAAACTACCAAGCCAGCCGCTTTTAATTGCTCAACATAATGGTTGTTGACTTCATAGCGGTGACGATGACGTTCATTGACCTGCGCGCCATATATGCTGGCAGCCAGTGTATTTGGAACAATCGGACAGCTCTGTGCGCCCAAACGCATAGTGCCACCCAAGTCTGAGTTCTCATCACGTTTTTCTGTATTACCGGAAGCATCTTGCCACTCTTCAATCAAACCGATCAGCTTATGCGTAGCTTGTGGGTTAAATTCCGTACTATTGGCATCCTGCAAGCCTGCAACATGACGGGCAAACTCAATCACAGCCAACTGCATGCCCAAACAGATACCTAAGTAAGGCACTTTTTTTTCACGCGCATACTGAATCGCTGCGATTTTTCCTTCTGTACCGCGCACACCGAAACCACCAGGAACAAGTATCGCATCCATACCGGCAAGCTTGCCGGTACCGTTTTGCTCAATATCTTCTGAGTCGATGTAATTAATTTTAACTTTTGATTCAGTATGGATACCGGCATGAATCAGCGCTTCGGTTAACGATTTGTAAGATTCAGTTAAATCGACGTATTTACCTACAAAGGCAACATTTACCAAATGTTTAGGATTAGCTAGTGCGATAGCAATACGCTCCCACTCAATTAGGTTAGCAGGTTTAGCCTCAATCGCCAGCTTCTTGCAGACTATGCTGTCCAGATGCTGCTCATGCAGCATGCCAGGAATTTTATAAATAGATTCCGCATCAATCACGCTAATAACAGCTTCAGAAGCCACATTGGTAAATAGTGCAATTTTTCTGCGCTCTTCATCCGGAATATCACGGTCAGCACGGCACAACAGAATATCTGGCTGAATGCCGATTTCGCGCAACTCTTTTACAGAGTGTTGCGTAGGTTTGGTTTTAAGTTCGCCTGCAGTTGGAATCCATGGCAACAGCGTTAAATGGATATAGCAGGTATTTTCCCTACCTTCTTCAAAACCCATCTGGCGTATTGCTTCAAGAAACGGCAGAGATTCGATATCACCCACAGTGCCGCCAACTTCAACAATTGCCACATCTGCGCCTTCAGCGCCACGCTTAATCTGAGCTTTGATTTCATCAGTAATGTGTGGAATAACTTGTACGGTTTTACCTAAATACTCACCACGACGTTCTTTTTTAATCACTGTTTCGTAGATCTGGCCAGTAGTAAAGCTATTACGCTTAGCCATGCGCTGGCTGATGAATCGCTCATAGTGACCTAAATCCAGGTCGGTTTCGGCGCCATCATCGGTCACGAACACTTCGCCGTGCTGAAATGGACTCATGGTGCCCGGATCAACGTTGATATAGGGATCCAGTTTCAGCATGGTGACTTTGATACCACGTGATTCCAGGATTGCGCCAAGGCTGGCAGCTGAGATACCTTTACCAAGAGAGGAAACAACACCGCCGGTTACGAATACATATTTGGTCATGGGAAAGGAACTTAATTTATTTGTTACAGACGGGTGTCTATTTTACTTTAAAGCCCTTACGCCTACAAACAAAAACTCTAAAATCGATGTTAATTTTAATGTTTGGCTGAATGTAATCTTGAACAATTCCAAATGATTCAGCTATCGTTGACATAAATCAAATAAATGACTGTACATATCCTTAAAATTAACCATATTAATTTTAAGGATATTATTGGGAGATTATTATGTACAAGGATTTATTCGGCTCATTTACCGGCTTGTTGAGCTTGGGTGTTATTGTATTTGTATTACTCATGGCAGCATTTTTTCTTCGCCTGTTTCTGACAGCAAAACCGCAAGACGATCAGCAAAAATAACAGCCGGATTCAGGCGATATGACTTATGGCTTTTTGGCCCAGTCACCGTAGCCTTTAAATCTCTCCTGCACCTCAAGCATCTCCTCATGCGTCAGGAGATGTGGCTCTCCTATCTGCAAAGCTCGCAGATATTGCTCACACAACGTTTCAACCTCTTCTGCGATGCGTAAAGCTTTATCCAAGTTCTCGCCAATCACAATCATACCGTGATTAGCCAACAGACAGGCTTTACGATCATACAAAGCCGCTAGCGCATGATCTGATAACAGCTGACTGCCGAACAGCGCATAAGGTGCGCAACGTATGCTATCACCGCCGGCCAACGCAATCATGTAATGAAACGGTGGAATATTACGCCTGAATGTACTGAGCGTCGTGGCAAACATACTGTGCGTATGAATCACGGCATTTATTTGCGGCCTATGCTGCATAATATCCAGATGAAACCGCCACTCACTGGAAGGCTCCCTGTACCCGACCCAGTTAGCGGAAAAATCCATCCAGACCATGTCATCAGCGGTCATCTGCTCCACTGCCATACCGGATGGTGTAATTAAAAATCCGGGCTGACCATCATCATTATCCACCCGCACACTCACATTGCCAGACGTACCTCGATTTAAACCCAAGCGGCATAGCTCTCGACTGGCATTAAGTAATTGCTGACGCTGCTCTTGCATAGCTTGCCTTCCTAAACTTTTACGAATGCGTTCTTTGCATTTGATGCAAATCGCTTGGTGCAAATACGCCTTGCTCGGTAATAATACCCGTCACCAGTCGCGCCGGGGTAACATCAAAAGCCGGGTTAGCAACTTTAGCACCGGCCGGCAGTACATTGACAGACGCCACCTCACCGCTGGCAAGTCTGCCGCTCATCCAGGCGAGTTCATCTGCATGACGTTCTTCAATTTCAATCTGACTGCCACCATCGTTTAACTCCCAGTCTATCGTAGGCAATGGCACTGCTGCATAAAATGGCACCTGAT
>JBFZCQ010000076.1:0-5373 GCA_041307905.1 Methylotenera sp. | reverse complement strand
AATCAAGGCGAGCGTGTTGTCATGGGGCAGCGACTGATGCAATCCTCCAGCGATATCTTTTTAGGCTGGGCGCGCGGAGTGCGGGGTAAAGACTTTTTTGTGCGTCAGTTGCGGGATATGAAAATGTCTTTACCGGTAGAGGGCGCTTCTGTGATCCAGCTAAAACGCTATGCCGAGTATTGTGGCTGGACTTTAGCTCGTGCCCATGCCAAGTCCGGAGATTCCGCGACCATTAGCGGCTATCTGGGTAAAAAAGACACGTTTGATCAAGCGTTGGGATATTTTGCACTAGCTTATGCTGATCAAAATGAAAAAGATCATGCAGCGCTGGTGGAAGCGGTCCACTCCGGACGTATTCAGGCATTGATTGAGTAGTAGTTGCCAACTCATATTGCTATTCATGTAAGTTTCTTTATAGGAGTTTATGAGTAATGAAACTGCATGCCGGACTACTAAATTTATATTTATTAAATAAAACTAAACGACAATAATGCAGACTAATCTTTGTTTCTAGCTTCCAATGGAGTAGTAATTTTTATATTGCAAGCTTTATTTGAAAAATCTTCTGACGATTCTTAACAATAAGTGTTGAATGAACTGTGAAGAAATAAAAAATCCCACCTTGAACTTTTAAAATACTGGTGGCCGGGGGCAGAATTGAATTGCCGATACGCGAATTTTAACTATGAAATTATTTTCAATAATTACTGGATTAGGGTTTGTTAAGTATGAGGCTCTCGAACGCAGTTATATAACGTTCTAACCATGCCTGTGCATGCTGCTTTTGTTTTAGATCAGTTGTGGCATGCAAGTCTGCAATCATCTCGCAAGTGTTCTGTCTTACTTGATTTGCGTAGTTTTGATACGCTAGGTCCGAACTGTTTCTTAAACGTTCAAATCCTTGTTTAACAAGGGTTTGCTTTTGCTCGTGATCCAAATTTTCCTGTTTTAAAGATGTCACAATTTGCAATACATCTTTATTGCGTCTGAGTATTGCGGTATAGCTGATTTCAGCTTTGAAATTCGATGCCAATAACTTTTGTTTCAGCATGTTTTTTTGAGTTTTATTCAAATTACCATAAATTTTTTCTGCGTAATCAATGGTTTTTTCCAACCGAGCTTCAATTTGTTCTTCTTGCGTTTCTTGTAGCCATTCTGATTTCCACTTAGCGGTACGTTTTTGTAGCCTTTTCTGGAAATGGCTTAATTGTTTATCAGATAGCAATGGCGCAATTTCTAAAATCGTAGCACTGGCTTCAAGTTGTATGCTATGCAAAAGAACTTGCATGGATTTCATGGTTTCACATACGGTGCCGGATTCAATTTCTTCTTTACTCAAGTGGCTTTGAATCTTTTGTAGCATTTGAACGTAAAGCGGAAGTTGCGTTTGGCGATGCCAATCATGCAGTGCATGCAAGGCTGGCTTTAGTTTTTTGTTTTGTGATTCTGTAAAATCAAAATAATCATCCAGCCACCAGTGTATGGCTTCAGGCGCATTGTTGTAGGCAGTCTTAACCAAGCTGCAACTGTTAATACTTATTGCCAATAAAAAGATAATAATTAGTTTGGTTAAGCGCATAACGGTATGACTACTTTTTAAGTAAACAGTTTTAATGCATTATGTGACAGCAACAGAACTTTTCTTGAACGTCTGCTTTGCAGTAATTATCGGTGGTCTTTTTCAGACTGTTTTAGGTGGTTTTTTTGCAACTGTAATAAGTAGCTCTTTTGGGTAAGAATACTCATATGTGTGACTTGCTCGAAATTTACTGCATAGTACAGCGTTTAATTGCAGCTTTGCCACTTAGTAGTCCCACTGTGAACTATGACCGTAGCAAGATACGTATCGACAATATCAACTTTCTGTAGCTGATCTAATTGAGATTAAGATTTAATTCAGAGCTCGCTAAAGTGGGCTCTGAATTAATGTGCAACTGGTAAATCAAGGCGCTAGCCGATAAAAAGCCCTGAAAACCAGGGCTTTTTGATTTGTAAGGCTCGACAGACTTTATTATCTCCCGACAGACTTTATTAACTTACATCACTATTCTTAAATATTTCAATCAGCTATTGACTTAGTTAGGAAGCTAACTATAATGGGCCTAATCATGTTGCAATTAAAAGATCTCCCTACCAATAAAGTGCTTGGTAAATTTGCCGAACGCTATCCTGACGCAGATATTACGGCGGTGTCCGGCTTTTTACATTTGCTGCGCGTGGCGACTGATTTATCGGTTGCGCTAGATGCCTGCTTAAGTAAACATGGCTTGCTGCAGGGACGCTGGTGGGTGCTGATATTGCTCATGCGTGAAGAGTCAAAGACCTCCACACCGTCAGTGCTGGCAGAAAAAGCCGGGGTGACGCGTGCAACAATGACCGGGCTGATTGATGGCTTGGAGCAAAACGGCTTGGTTGAGCGGGTTTACACAAGAGATGACAGGCGTAGCGTGCTGATCAGGCTTACCGATGCAGGGCAGGATAAGCTCGATGTAGTGATGCCAGATTATTACCGCCGGGTACGCCAGTGCATGCTTGCGCTAGATGACGAAAAGCGTTTACAGCTACAACAGATACTGGAATTGATTAACGCAGGTATACCGGCATTTATTGAATAGATCTGAATAGGTGCTGATTTTTTTAAATTAACTCAAAAGGATACAAAACATGTCAAATATTCAAATTCAAATATCAGCAATCAACGCAAAGTTCGATGCTGCATTTAATAGTAAAAATGCTGAAGCGATTGGCCAACTCTATGCAGATAACGCAGTTGTAATGCCAGCTCCAGCTGGTGAGCCTGTGCTTGGCGCTGCGGCAATTCAATCATTCTTTGCCGGCTTGATTACGGCGGGTGTCATTGAGCATCAGCTGACACTGGATGAGGTGGTAGAAGACGGTAACCTCGCTTATCAGCGTGGCAAATGGGCCGGTGCAATGCTGAATGAAAAAGGTGAAAAACAGACATTTGGCGGCAATGTGCATCTGGTGTATCGTAAGCAGGCAGATGGTAGCTGGAAAGCGGTAACACATATCTGGAATTAATATTTTGTGGCTTTTTAAGCCGTAGAAGTTCAAATAAATCTAACAAACGATAGCAAACTAAAATGCATAACAGTAAAAAAATTACTATCCGTGCCTTTGCTTCGCTGATGCTGCTGACCGTAATCTGGGGTTATAACTGGGTTGTGATGAAAAGTGCCCTTGAATACTCAGGTGCTTTTGAGTTTGCGGCATTGCGTACAGTGATTGGTGCGCTGTGTTTGTTTGCAGTAGTGATTTATATGCGTAAACCATTGCGCGTTAAAGAAATGCCAACATTAATTCTGCTCGGCATTTTGCAGACCAGTGGTTTTACGGGTTTGTTAATATGGGCTTTGGTGGAAGGCGGAGCGGGTAAAACCGCCGTGCTGACTTATACCATGCCATTCTGGGTTATGGTGCGTGCCTGGCCGATGCTTGGAGAAAAATTGCGCGGGCTGCAATGGCCCGCAGCAATACTTTCAACTATGGGTATGCTGTTTATTCTGGATCCGCTGCATTTGGGTACAGATACATTCAGCATGTTTCTTGCCGTGTTGTCCGGTATATTCTGGGCGTTATCGGTTATTCTCGCTAAAAAGCTACATCAGCGCTCGCCGGATCTGGATTTATTGACACTGACAGCTTGGCAGATGTTTTTTGGGTCAATTCCTTTAGTCGTTGTAGCGCTGATGGTGCCATCAGCGCCGATTCAGTGGACGCCATATTTTATCGGCGCGGTTATATTTAACTCTGTATTCTGCAATGCACTGGCTTGGCTTTTGTGGCTTTATGCACTTCAGCGCCTGACCGCTGGTGTTGCCAGTATGGCATCTATGCTGGCGCCGGTGATTGGTGTACTGGCAGCATGGTTACAGCTTAATGAAGTGCCAAGTGCAACAGAGCTGATTGGCATGACCCTGATTGCAGCATCGCTGGTGATTATTTCTATGATCAGTATCCGCAAACATACGCCGATTGATCCGGCGATGGCGCAGGATTAAAAAAAAGTTACATCAATGTAAGTTAGCCTTTACTTAGTCCTAAGCTTCGCCTGTGATAAAATCGCGTATATTTGATTTGTATTAAAGGGTCGGGACATGGCTGGTCATAGTAAATGGGCAAATATTCAACACCGCAAAGGTCGTCAGGACGCAAAACGCGGCAAAATCTTCACTAAAATCATTAAAGAAATTACCGTATCAGCGCGTATGGGCGGCGGTGATACCAATATGAATCCGCGCCTGCGTGCAGCAGTTGCGCTGGCAAAAGAAGAAAACATGCCGTCTGACAATATTACGCGTGCTATCAAAAAAGGTACCGGAGAGCTGGAAGGCGTTAACTACGAGGAAATTCGTTATGAAGGTTACGGTATTAATGGTGCTGCGATTATCATTGACTGTTTAACCGATAATAAACAGCGTGCAGTGGCCGATGTGCGCCATGCGCTCACCAAGTTTGGCGGTAATCTGGGCACGGATGGTTCTGTTGCTTTTATGTTCAAGCATTGCGGCAGTCTGGTATATGAGCCAGGTACCTCTGAAAATAAAGTGATGGAAGTTGCATTAGAGGCGGGTGCGGAAGATGTAGTGACTAATGATGACGGCAGTATTGAAGTGATTACACCGCCTGCTGATTTTGTGACTGTAAAAGAAGCGATGGAGGCTGCCGGTTTAAAAGCAGTATTAGCTGAAGTGACAATGAAGGCTATGAATGAAGTAGAATTCACTGGCGATGACGCTGTAAAAATGCAGAAAATTCTGGATGCGCTGGAAGATCTGGATGATGTGCAGGATGTTTACACTTCTGCAGTGCTAGAAGAGTAAGGCATTAACTTGCTGACCAATTTACGGCTAATTGTGATGTATTTGAGAAGAATTTGGATAACATCAGAATCTTAGGTATTGATCCAGGTTTGCGCCTCACCGGCTTTGGCGTCATAGAAAAAGTCGGTGAAAAAATCATCTACATCGCAAGCGGCACCATTAAAACTGCAAGCGGTAAAAAAAATAAAATTGAGGGCGAGGATGACAGGGAAGAGCTGCCCGCACGTCTCAAAATTATTGTAGATAGTCTGTTCGAAGTGATCGATACCTATCATCCGAACCAGGTCGCAGTTGAAAAAGTATTTGTGAATGTGAATCCGCAATCAACGCTTTTGCTAGGTCAGGCGCGTGGTGCGGCTATTTGTGCGGCAGTTATCCGAAATTTAAGCGTGGCTGAATATACAGCATTGCAGGTTAAGCAGGCAGTGGTCGGCAACGGGCACGCACAAAAAGAGCAGGTACAGGAGATGGTGAGGCGCTTGTTAAATCTTCCGGCAGCGCCTAAGTCAGACTCTGCCGATGCACTGGC
>JBFZCQ010000075.1:0-6562 GCA_041307905.1 Methylotenera sp. | reverse complement strand
CACGGCTCAAGGTAAGCTGTGATTCGTTAAATACTTCAATCTGGTTAGACCGTGTAAAGGCGTACACGATGAACATTACGCCGAACACCAGCATTTCTGCCAGAATAAATATCCAGATGGCAAAGTCACCCGGCAGATCTTCTGTTTCATTCACTAATGCTGTATTTTTATTCATTACATTACCTAAAATGCCAGATTCATAGAAACAAAAGAAGGAGGCAAGCCTCCTTCTTTTGCCTTGCATACACTATTACAAAAGGTTAACTCGCTTTAGTTTCGCCTTTAATAAAGAAACTCGTGATGTAAACAATCAGGCCAATCAGGAACACAACACCAGCAGCTTCACGCATCCAGTAGAAAATCGCTACTGAATCCTGCGTTGCCATAAAGCTCATTGGCGTTGTAGACACACGCTGCAACCATGTTTGCAGAACGCCAGCTGCGGTCAGGAACAATGTGATGAACACCATTGCTACTGTCATCAGCCAGAATGACCACATCTCAACCACTTGCGCCTTGTTACTATTGGCAGCACGGCCGCGCAGTATAAACATTGCGTATGAAATGATCGTCAGCACTACCATTGCATAGGCACCATAGAAAGCCATGTGGCCGTGCGCTGCGGTAAGTTGCGTACCGTGAGTATAGTAGTTAACCGGTGCCAGTGTATGCATGAAGCCCCATACACCAGCGCCCAGGAACGCCATCACACCGGTACCAAGTGCCCACAATGTTGCAGCCTTGTTAGGGTGCTCACGGCGGCGTTTATTTACCATATTGAACGCAAAGATAGTCAGCATTAAGAACGGTATGGGTTCAAGTGCCGAGAACTCGCTGCCCCAGACTTGCCAGTAGGCTGGTGCACCTATCCAGTAGTAATGGTGACCGGTACCGATAATGCCTGTAATCAATGTCATGGTAATTTACATATAGCCATTTCTCAACTACTTCACGGTCAATACCGGTTACTTTAATCAGAACAAAGGCAAGAATAGCACCCAGAATTAGCTCCCAAACGCCCTCAACCCACAGATGCACTACCCACCACCAGTAATATTTATCTTTTACCAGATTATGCGGGTTATAGAACGAGAACAGGAAAAACACAGCCAGACCTACCAGACCAAGTACCAGTACTAAACTGATTGCTGTTTTACGGCCTTTAAGCATCGTCATGATAACGTTGAAAATAAATGACAGCACAACAATTACGATACCTACTTTGGTCGGCAAGGGTTGTTCGAGGAATTCCCGCCCCATGGTCGCCAGCAGGTCGTTGCCGGTGAACTTTGCCAATGTGGCATAAGGCACGGCAAGATAACCAATGACTGTAGCAACACCCGCAGCCAGAAAAACCCAAAACGTGATGATGGCGAGCTTAGGGCTGAACAGCTCGGTCTCGGACTCTTCCGGGATCAGGTAATAAGTTGCGCCCATGAAGCCAAACAGCAGCCACACTATCAGCAAATTAGTATGCACCATACGTGCTACGTTGAACGGAATTTCAGGGAATAGGAAATCTCCCACTACGTACTGCAAACCCATTATCAGGCCAAATATAATTTGGCCAACAAACAGAGCGATTGCGGCGATGAAATAAGGCTTCGCCACGGCCTGAGATTGATATTGCATAATGCCTCCTGGTAATTGTGACGGTTAACCTTCGATGTTCGGAGGCCAGTTATTAGTATTGATCTCTGAGGTATATTTCAGAAACTGAACCAGATCTTCCAACTCCTGCTCCGTAAAATTGAATTGCGGCATTTGTCTTCTGCCTGGTGCGCCTGTAGGTTGCGCCTTGATCCATGCTTTGATGAAATCAGGGCCGCGGCGGACGTATACATTACCTAGTTCCGGTGCAAAATAAGCACCTTCACCCAGCAAAGTATGACAGCCGATACAGTTATTGGTCTCCCACAGCTTCTTGCCATGAATGACCGAAGCTGTCAGATTCTGGCTGTTATCTCGTTTAGGCAGTTTCTGATTAGTATCAAATGTAAGCGCAAGAAACAGCAGTAAAAAGAACAGCGACCCACCGAAGAAAATATTACGCGCCATGGATTTAGTAAATCTCGTAGCCATTGCGATCTCCCTGTTAATGTAAATGACCTGCAGAATGTACAGGATTGACTACCCCATATCCTTGACTTTGGTCAATTTTAAAAATTGACCATCAAGATACCGGGCAGACAATCTAATCACCTCCGAAGCTATTTTTCTTAAATTACTCATACGCCATCAACAATTGAGCAAAGCTCTGCTAAAGTATTGCGAAAGAAATATGCTAGCAACCAAGCATCTCCCACAGAGATTTTGAGAATGGAACCTGATTGAGTAATGTATTAGCTGAAAAACTGGTGATTGCGGTTTCATCACGCGCCTTATTCAATCTGGATGAAAGTCATGCCATTTTTGAAAATGCAGGCGTCGATGCCTACTGCCAGCACCAAGTTATTAATGAAGACGTACCGCTCAAACCCGGCGTCGCCTTTAACCTGGTAAAAAAACTGCTGGCGCTTAATGCAGTTGACCCGGCTCACCCGCGAGTAGAAGTGATTCTGCTTTCACGCAACAGTGCCGATACCGGACTGCGTATCTTTAACTCAATCCAGCATCATGAACTCGACATCGGGCGTGCGGCGTTTACCAAAGGCGCGAGTACACATCCCTACATCTCGGCTTTTGGTACGCATTTGTTTCTGTCTGCGGATCCTGATGATGTACGTAAGGCGCTTGAGGCAGGGTTTGCGGCAGCAACCATTATGTCATCTACCTCAACCGAAACTATAGACGCTACTCACCCCTCACAATTACGCATCGCATTTGATGGTGATGCAGTGCTGTTTTCAGATGAATCTGAACGCATATACAAACAAAGCGGCTTGGATGCATTTCAAAATAATGAAGCGATAGCCGCTAAAAAGCCTTTATTAGGCGGTCCATTCAAAAACTTTCTGGCAATGCTGCATCAGATCCAGCTGGATTATCCGGAAAACGCATCCCCGATACGCACAGCACTGATTACCGCACGTGCCGCACCCGCGCATGAGCGTGTTATCCGTACCTTGCGTGCATGGAACATCCGCATTGATGAAGCTTTATTTCTGGGTGGAAAAGACAAAGGCGTTTTTCTTAAAGCCTTCGGCGCAGATATTTTCTTTGATGACCAACGCAGACATTGCGACTCTGCCCGTCAGCATGTCGCAACCGGGCATGTGCCGCATGGTGTAGCAAATGAATAGTTCAGCATGATTATTTGTGCTTAGAATGATGCGTTTTTGCATAAAAAAAGGAGCCGAAGCTCCTTTTTTGTTAATTGGCTCTTCCACCAATGATTACTACATCTTTAAATCTGGTCGGCGTGGAGAGATTCGAACTCCCGACATCCTGCTCCCAAAGCAGGCGCGCTACCAGGCTACGCTACACGCCGAAGGCCGGCACTATACTAAGAACGGTCACTTCAGTCAATAACGCAAAATCAATTAAAGAAAACTGTTTTAAAAATTACAGTGTTTTATTGCCTAAAACTTCAAGTGATGCTTATTTTTTTACTGCAATTGGCTTCGGTATGAAAGATCCCGAGACCACTACAACCTTCTTATCCTGCTTAGGCTTTTTTACTTCCTTGTTCTTGCGTTGCTGTCCTTTTGCCATGATGATTCTCCTAAAGTATTCAGCATCAAACTGATTGGCGATGCTTGCCATTACCACTGCCGAAATAAATGACATTTGTCATCAGATTGGACTAACGTCATCGCCAAGGCGTTCATCATAGTCTGTTGCAGAAATATAGGCGGATTATTTTCAAGCGGTAAGGCAAAAAATTAGGTGGAATTAATATGGATAGTCGCTAATCCCGGCGCCGCGCCAAAATGACATTCGGCAGCTGCTGAATCAGCGCCAGCAGGCGACTGAGTTGCTCCAGGCTTGAGATCTCAATCGAAAACTGCATCAACGCCAGATTGTTTCTAGTCATGGTATTGGCCTTGATGGCATTCACCTTTTCTCGTGCGAACAGGTCGCTGATGTCACGTAGCAAGCCTTGGCGGTCGTGCGCCTCTACTTCAATGTCAACATCGGTACGTATATTCTGATAGTTACCCCACTGGGCGCTGAGAACACGGTTATGCCGGCTCTCCGGTAGTCGCGCGATGAAACTACAGGCTCTGCGGTGAACTGTGACGCCATGGTCGCGTGTAAGGTAGCCGACAATAGCTTCCGTAGGCATTGGTTTGCAGCACTTGGCGATGCTGGTTTGCAGATTGCCAACCCCTTCAACCACCACCCCAGTCTGAGATTGTGGCGCGCTGACGCGCCTAGGGAGTAATGCTAGGGCGGGTTCTTCCGGTCTGGGAGCAACTTCTTCCTGAATCGCGAGGGCAATTTGATGCTCACTGACATCTCCCCGCCCTATAGCGGCCAGAAAATCTTCCAGTTTCTGAAAATGCAATTTCTGCGCGATTTTTTCCTGATTGACGTCACCAACACCGGCACGATGCAATTCACGGTCCAGTTTCGCCCGCCCCTGTGCAACATTTTCATCAAAATGCTGATATTTAAACCATTGCCTTACCTTGGCACGCGCACTTGGGCTTCGCAGATAACCAAGCGAAGGGCTGAGCCAATCTCGGCTGGGTGAACCATGTTTTGAAGTCAGAATTTCCACACGCTGGCCATTTTGCAGCTTGGTATTAAGTGGCACGATGCTGCCATTTATTTTGGCGCCGCGCGTACGATGTCCGAGATCGCTATGCAGAGTGTAGGCAAAATCAATCGGCGTAGACCCATACGGCAAATCAATGACCTTACCTAACGGCGTAAGCACGTAGACCCTGTCCTGAAAAAGTTCACTCTTGAATTGTTCCATCAGATCGCCGCTGTCGGAAACTTCATCCTTCCATGCCAGTATCTGCCGGAGCCAGGCAATTTTTTCGTCGAATTTGGCATCAGATTTGCCGCCTTCCTTATAGCGCCAGTGCGCCGCAACGCCTAGCTCAGAATACTGGTGCATCTCGAAAGTACGGATCTGTACTTCCAGCGCCAAGCCTCGCGGTCCAGTGACAGCAGTATGCAGCGACCGGTAATTATTGCTCTTGGGGCGCGCGATATAATCGTCGAACTCACCGGGGATGGGCTGCCATAGGTTGTGGATCATACCAAGTACTGTGTAACAGTCCTTGATGTCATCGACCAAGATTCTAACCGCGCGCACATCATAAAGTTCACTAAAATCTAGGTGCTTACTCTTCATCTTCTTGATGATGCTGTAGATATGCTTAGGGCGGCCAGTCACCTCACCCTTAACGCAAGCAAGGCTCAACTCGGATTTTAGCTGCGTCACGACATCAATGATGTATTGCTCGCGATCGATACGGCGCTCATCCAGCATCTTTGCAATTTCCTTGTAAAGCTGTGGCTCCAGATAGCGAAGCGCAAGGTCTTCCATTTCCCATTTAATCTGCCACACGCCAAGGCGGTTGGCCAGCGGCGCAAAAATGCCCCGGCTTTCCTGTGCAATCTGTTTCTGCAGGTCTGGGCTAGCCCCGGACAAATGGCGCAAAGTTTGTGTGCGCTCAGCAAGTTTTATCAGTACTACACGGATGTCTTGTACCATCGCCAGCAGCATTTTGCGCAGGCTTTCTATTTGTTGCGCCTGATCGCCATTTTTGCGTGTCGGCTCTTGCAGACTGCCAATCTCGCTGAACTCCTGGATTTGCTCCATGCGCGAAATGCCTTCCACCAAGCCGGCAATATTAGCGCCGAAACTGGTTTCCAGCTTTACATACCAGTCCTCCAGATACTCCGGCACCGCATGCAGGATCGTCGCAGCAATTGTTTCTGCATCCATGTTCATATCGATAAGTATCGTCGCAGCGCCCAGTGCATGCTGCAATAGTGGTGCGCCTGTCAGTTCGATTTGCCCGGAATAGAGCGGGCTAGCCAAATCGCAGGCATGGAGAATCAACTCAGCTTCAGCAGGGGAGAATCGCTGTACTGAAGACTCAAGCCATACGGAAGCATCGTTCACATTTGAAGCGAGTAGAGCAGAATTTGGGTTATGCACAGAAATCATGGAATATTATTGCATCAAAGTACCAGCTTACCTATCAAACAGATCATGTTCTACGATATTCGATTCTTTAAATGGTCTTGAGTTGAGTGTATCTCTATTCGATTTGAGAACGTCACAATATCTTCGTCTATGTCTGCCATACATTGTTGCTTAAAGCTTGTTCTTGTCAACAATTAAGGTCATGTACGTTAGCGTACAGACAGTATACAAAACTGCATTTAATATTTACATAGGCCTAATCTGCTGACACTGACAGGCGCAAAGTTGGTGATTGTAGTACTGATGCGCCGATTATTGAGGAGAATCAAATGTATAAAATGTTAATTGTTGTGCCACTCACTGCACTCTTGCTCGCCGCGTGCGTAGTGTCACCAAATCATGGCCGTGGAGTAGTTGTGGCACCCGCTTTGCAGGTGGTAGTGGAATTGGGTAGAGGTCCATATTACTACCAAAGCGGATATTACTATTACTACGAAAATGACAACTGGC
>JBFZCQ010000074.1:0-3626 GCA_041307905.1 Methylotenera sp. | reverse complement strand
TGCAGAAGGTAATGCGAATTGGTTCATTTAATATGATTCTACTTGGCATATTTTCAGCATGATGCTAACAAGACATTAAAGCCAATATGCTCTTATTGATCTGACACGATGATATACGAAGTCCGTTCGCACTTTTCTGTGAGCCTGTCGAATAGTTGAAATGCGAATGGGCTCAACAGCCTTCGACAGGCTCACAGAAAAGTGTGTAGGCCGAACGGAATTTAAGATTTCATCTTGCCATATCAATAATTTGATTGAAAAGAATTATGTATAATACATCTTAATGCACATTTATTACTTTACCCATATGATGTTACCCATCATCGCTTTCAACTATTAGTACATAATTTACTGGCGGGCTTATCCATGAATTTAGAAAAAGTTATTTTCGGTTTTTTTATCGTATTGGCAATGACGCTGAATTTCGGCTTTTTTGTAGGCGATATTGACAACCCCAGTCACCACCATGTTTACGAGCTTTACGCAGCGATTGTTGTAAGCCTGATTGCAACCGTGCTCAAATTTGGTGACCGCACACATGTGGGTGCAATTTTATTGTCTACTAGCTTGGCTGCCGACCTACAATTAATAACCGCCGCCATTTTATGGGCAGCACTTGATGGGAAAATGGATGAGGCAAGCCTAATCACTTATATCGTTTCGCTCTCAGGTGGAGCGCTGATGGCTAACTTTGTATCTGTGATATTGCTAATATCAGAGACCATCGGTCAACGCCGTTAATAGGATTTCGACACTAATTTTCAATTAGACACACGATCAGCACTTATTAAATGAATAGCATTCTCTTTCTGATTTTGCGCCGCCTAAGGCGGCCGCTGATTCTGATCATAGTCTGTTTTGCTATTGCCATTCTAGGGCTTACGCTCATGCCAGGCACCGACAATGAAGGTCGCCCATGGCAGATGAGCATATTCGATGCGCTTTACGTCATCAGCTACACCGCCACTACTATCGGTTTTGGCGAAATTCCATATGCCTATAGCCAGGCGCAACGCCTATGGTTGACCATTTCCATCTACCTGACAGTGATTCCGTGGTTTTACGCTATAGGTAAAATCATTACACTTTTACAGGACACTGCGCTGCGCCAGGCAATCACGACTGAACGTTTCGCGAGCACTGTTCGTAAGTTACAGGAACCTTTTTATATATTATGCAGCTACGGTGAGTCTGCCAGCGTATTGGCAAAAACGCTGGATGAAAAAGGTATGCGTGTAGTGGTCATTGAATCACAGCAGGAACGTTTAAACGAACTTGATCTAGCCGAAACCTACAGTGTTATTCCACATCTCTGTGCGGATGCTAAACTTCCTGAAAACCTTATCCGCGCAGGCGTACATCATCCGCTTTGCAGTGGTGTAGTCACATTGACAGATAATGACGAAGTTAATCTTGCAGTTGCGGTTGCGGTTAAGCTCATGAATCCAACCCTGCCTGTGCTGGCAAGGGCTGAACGTGATGATATTGCTGGCAACATGGCTTCATTCGGTACGGATCACATCATTAACCCCTACACATTGTTTGGTGACCAATTGGCGATGCGCGTGCATGCAATTGGCACATTTATTTTGCACGAATGGCTGACTGATGTTCCGGGCGATACATTGCTGCCACCTGAAACGCCGCCTAGAGGTAGATGGGTAGTATGCGGTTATGGCCGTTTTGGCAAGTCTGTGGTACAAAATCTGGAACGTGAAAACATTACAACCACGATTGTTGAAGCGATGCCGGAACTGACCGGTTGTGATGACTGTATTCTAGGCAGTGGCACTGAGTCTAAAACCCTGCTGGAAGCAGATATTAAAAATGCAGTCGGCATCGTCGCCGGTACAGATAATGACATCAATAACCTGTCTATCGTCATGACTGCTTATGAGTTAAACCCAAAACTGTTTGTAGTAATACGTAAAAACAGACGCAACAACGACATACTATTCAGACAATTTAATGCCGACATTACGATGCAACCTACAGAGATTATCGCGCATGAATGCCTGGCGCATATGATTGCACAATTACTTGCTCAGTTTTTAACTCTGGTGAGTAATCAAAGCAACAGCTGGGCTAATCAGCTCATCAGTGAATTGGTTTCAGTAGTCGGTGAAACCGTACCAGAAAGATGGGCAATCACAGTCAGCAAAGATCAATCGCCTGCAATTGCGGAATTATTGAGTAAAAACATTTCAGTTTCGTTGCACAACCTTACACAAGACCCCGCGGATCGCAATAGCCGACTCAACTTAGTACCGCTATTGCTGCTACGAAACAATGCTCCTATGCTGGTACCACCGCCTTCAACTGCACTGAAAATTGGCGACAGAATATTATTCTGCGGCATCCCTGACGCTCGATCCGCCATCAATATCAACATCAACAACTCAAAAGCACTTAATTACATTGTGGATGGCATTGAATTGCCAGATAGTGTTGTCTGGCGCTGGTTTAGAGATAAACTAAAAAAAAATAATTAGTGACCACACCACTGATCTTCGCATGGAATGCCGTCACCATCGCCGTCTGCAATCGTGCCAGGACAGTGATTGAACCTCCACTCCGTGAACGAAGTGGATTCCAGTAGAGTTACGCATAGCGTTTCTCCAAGTTCGAGGCACATTCCATGCCCAGCATTAGCGTGTTGATGGCCGCATTTGTATCGCGGTCATGCTTGGCTCCACAGCCACACATCCAATGCCTTACTGATAGTCCTGCCCAGCCTTGTGGTCCCGTTAAAGCGCCACACGCAGAACAAGTCCTAGTGGAATTTCTATTATCAACCTCTACATATAACCTACCGCTTGCAATGCTTTTGTAGGCTAACATTTGTCGAAGTTGAGCGTGTCCAGAACTAGCAACACTTTTACCAAACTTACTGGCTATTCCTTTGTGGTTATCTGCCGAGAATGCGATTAAGCTATTTTCAGACACAAGTTTCCTTGAAATCTTATGGTTACGATCTTTGCGCTGATTGGCAATGCGCTCATTTATTCTTGCTACCAATTTACGGTTGATACCGCGTTGTGCTTGCGCCAACCGCATAGCTGATTGTTCTAGCTCTCGCGGATGTTCAACCTTCTCTCCATTAGAAAGCGAGAGCAGGTGCTTAAATCCAGAATCTATACCAATGGAATTGCTTGCTACTGGCAATATCGCATTAGGCGCTGCATCTATGAATAAACAGAGATACCAACCAGAAGTTCGTTTAACGATGCGCCCACATTTAATCTTACCGTCGGGTAATGCTTGCTTGTGGAATCGAACGTCTTTTAAATATGGAACCGTTATTTTATTGCCCACAGGGGTTTTAATCGGGTCAGGCAATGGAATGCTGTTAAGTTTATTCCTAGCCCCTTTAAGCTTAGGCTTGCCACCAATCTTTTTAAAGCAACGATGCCATGCGGTGTAGGCCATAGCCATCATGCCTTGCAATACGTGGCTTGGCATATCTAAATTCCTGGAGTGATTCGCTAATAGGTTTTGGAAGTCCTTTGGTGTGTAGTAAATGCCGTCTTTAGCATCCAGCTCAATCTTACGAATAGCAAAGTTCCATACGCCAGTTAAGACCCATAGCCATTCGTCAAGACGACGCTCTTGAGCTTTGGTTAATC
>JBFZCQ010000073.1:0-3957 GCA_041307905.1 Methylotenera sp. | reverse complement strand
CAGCTTGGCCAAGTACAAATGTTAGTACTTGATGAAGCCGATAGAATGCTGGATATGGGCTTTATGCCGGATTTACGTCGTATTTTGGCCTTATTGCCAAAACAGCGCCAGAATCTGATGTTTTCAGCCACATTCTCAAATGAAATCAAGAAATTAGCCGATGAATTTTTAAATAAACCTCAGCTGATTGAAGTCGCCCGCAGCAACGCTACGAACGACAACGTCACACAAAAAGTATATCAGGTAGCGCAAAGCGATAAAGAAGCATTGTTAATACAATTGCTGAAACAAGCTGATGCGAAACAGGTGATTATTTTTACCAAAACAAAAATTACTGCAAGTCGTCTAAGCCGCAGCCTTGTAAAAGAAGGCATTATTGCAGACGCAATTCATGGCGACAAAACACAGCAGGAACGTATTAAGGCTTTAGACGCATTCAAAGCCGGCACAGTGACTGCACTAGTTGCCACAGATGTGGCCGCACGCGGTCTGGATATCAGCGAGTTACCGATGGTGATAAACTACGAGATTCCAAGCGCACCGGAAGATTATGTACACCGCATTGGCCGTACAGGCCGCGCAGGCGCGCTAGGTGTTGCAATCTCATTTGTAAGTGATGATGAAGAAAAGTATCTGGTAGAGATTGAGAAGCTGATTAAACGCCAGATTCCAAAAGAAACCGTTGCGCTGGATAAACCGGCAACACGATCACGCACTGCTCACACAAAAACCAGCACCCACAGCAAAACCAGCTATCAGGATAAAGCTCAAGATGCAGCACCAATCAGGCGACCTGCTAAACAAAAAAGCAGCGACCCGTGGTTTGACAAACCTTATGAGCCTACTTCACAGCAACCACAAACTGCTGCGACTAGAACCTTAACCGGTAAGCAAGCGCCGGTTGCAGTATTACTGGGTGGTTTACTTACTAATAAATAAGCTGTCATTGAGGAAATAGCTATAACTTATTGGTTACGCATAAAATCAGCCACGCCGTATAACTGCGTGGCTAATTTTTTCATGAGTTCATCCTCGTAACTCAACTGATGCATGGCTTTTATCATGCAGTACATCCATTGATCACGCGCTGATTCATCAACAGCAAACGGCATATGGCGCGCACGCAGCATAGGGTGGCCGTAACGCTCAATATATAACTGCGGACCACCGGTCCAGCCAGTTAAAAACATAAACAACTTTTCACGGGCTGAAGTTAAATCCGGCTGATGCATATCACGTAGCGGCTTTACTTTGGGGTCGCTATCCATAATGTCATAGAACGTTTCGACCAATAGACGAATATTCTCAACACCATTTACTTCACCGCCCAGCAACTCAAAAAACGTTCTTTTGTCGCTGCCGGCTTCTTCAATTTTATCTATCATACGATCACTAAACAACAACAGTCTTAACTAAGCTGGCAGCCAGTTTGGCGCGAGTTCTGGCTTCATCTGTATCTTTACCAGTTGCAAGTGCCACACCCATACGACGTTTCATGAATGCTTCCGGTTTACCGAATAAGCGGATATCCGCGCTCGGTACAGCCAGCGCTTTTTCAACATCATCAAATGCCAGTTGCGTTGTTTCATGTCCGCCGTAAATCACAGCACTTGCCGCTGCATCACGCAAAGCAACATCTACCGGCAAACCTAAAATCGCACGTGCGTGCAGATCAAACTCGCTGAAACGCTGACTTGCCATTGTGACCATACCGGTATCATGCGGACGTGGGCTGACTTCACTGAACCAAACATAGTCACCTTTAATGAACAGTTCAACACCGAACAGACCTAAACCACCCAGGCTATCAGTCACCGCTTTTGCGATGCGTTTTGATTCTTCGAGCGCTTTCGGTGTCATCGCCTGTGGCTGCCAGCTTTCCACGTAGTCACCATTTTTCTGTACATGACCGATAGGCTCGCAGTAGTAAGTAGTAATTTCACCCTGTGCATTTTTTGCACGCACCGTCAGCAGTGTGATTTCATAATCAAAATCAATCTGGCCTTCCACAATTACCACGCCCTGATTCACTCGACCTGCAGAAGCAGCATAATCCCAGGCAGTTTTAACTTCGGCAGCATTGGTAATACGTGACTGGCCCTTACCGGATGACGACATTGTTGGCTTGATAAAGCAAGGGTAACCGATACCGGCATCAATAGCCGCCTGCAACTCGGCCTCGCTTTTGGCAAATGCATAAGGTGATGTCGGCAACTTGAGTTCTTCAGCAGCAAGCCTGCGAATACCTTCACGATTCATGGTGAGTTGCACGGCTTTTACGGTAGGAATCACGGTAGCGATACCTGATGATTCAATGTCAGCCAAAGTGGCTGTATTCAAAGCCTCGATTTCGGGCACAATAAGATGCGGTTTTTCCAAGGCAATTAAATCACGTAGCGCCTGATCATTTGTCATATCAATCACATGCGCACGATGTGCAACTTGGTGACCAGGTGCGTTTTTATAGCGATCAACTGCAATGACTTCAACACCCAGTCGCTGTAATGCAATGATGACTTCTTTACCAAGTTCGCCGCTGCCTAACAGCATGACACGGGTTGCATTAGAACTTAGAGGGGTACCGATTTGCATAGAAAACTTTCAGATTTTAATTGCGTGAATAATACCATGCAGCAATTTTTTAACCAACTTGCCATAAATCCCCTTCCTTCAGGTGGGAGATATAAGGCACGCTAAATTTGACAATCCGAAGCATGTGCTTAAAACACAGCGTAATCTCAAGCGTAAATAGCAAAGCCTGAGCCGCAAGGCTAAAGGCAGTAACACCTGTAACAAAGCGCGCTTGCTCGTAGCGAAAGTACATGAGCGCGTAGCAAATGCCTTTGGGTATTAGAATGTGGACTTGCGATCAATGTGGTATCTGGCATGACAGAGACATCAATGCCGCCACCAACATTCGCAATGAAGCACAACGTATGATAGCGGCTGGAATGGTCGCTACTGCTATTGGGTTAATTTTTAATCTGATGCTTATCCATACGATAGCGCATAGTCATGCGTGTAATACCCAGTTTGCGCGCAGCTTCAGATACGTTATTTCTGGTTTCTGCCAAGGCTTGCAGCAATATTGTCTTTTCAGCTGCATCAAGTGCAGATTGCTGAGCGTCAATTTTAAGGCTCGATTCAGTAGCGCGATAAATTGGTAGAGCCAAATCAACATCTGTCACCAGACTATTTTGACAAAGCAATACCGCCCTGCTGACCTGATGTTTAAGCTCGCGAACATTACCAGGCCAGGCGTAGCTTTCAATCATACTGATCGCATCAGAAGTGAATGTCGGCATCTGCAAGGCATAACGCCTGGCAGTCTGCGCTGCAAAATGTCTGGCCAACAGCATCATGTCTCCTGAACGCTCACGCAGAGGCGGCATGGCAATACTCATCACATTCAGCCTGTAGTACAAATCCTGACGAAAGCGACCCTGTTGAGACATTTCATGCAGGTCTCGGTTGGTTGCAGCAATAAAACGTGCCGGCACAGCGCGCTCTTTAGTGGAGCCAATACGGCGCACGACACGGCGTTCCAGCACATTCAGTAGTTTTGCCTGCAGTGCCAGCGGCAATTCACCGATCTCGTCTAAAAAAAGTGTGCCATCTTCCGCAGCCTCAATCAAACCTGGGCGCGTACTGACTGCGCCAGTGAAAGCACCCTTCTCATGCCCGAAAAGCTCGCTTTCAATCAGCTCCGCCGGTAATGAAGCACAATCTACATGCACGAAAGGTTTATCGTTGTTGCTATCTTTACAAGACAAATGCAGCAAACGTGCTGCTACATCTTTACCAGTACCAGTTTCACCGCCAATCAGCACGGTTGGTGGCACGCTGTCAGTGGATACCAGTTGTGCGATTCTTTTTATTTTAGACTTGATACTCAGCATGGCCGAGCTATCGCCCAGCAATTCAACTCCCTCAATCGCATGTGCATTGCGTTGACGG
>JBFZCQ010000072.1:0-8188 GCA_041307905.1 Methylotenera sp. | reverse complement strand
TAAGTGATCACTTCATCGGTTTCAGCGGCATTAAAGGGCAAGAACTGGTATTGCTGGATGTAGACCACAAAGCGGTGCTGATTTTTGACCTGAATGGCAAATATGTTGGCAGGAGCGAATTGCCTAAAGATTTGAAATTACGCTCACAAAACCATTTCAACGGCACTGGTTATACAAATGACATGCTGTTTGTCTACCATGAACCAGAAGGTGAATTTGGTACTTATTACGGATTCAAAGTTTTAAAGAACAATTAAAAGCCATATAAAAAACCGCCTTTTTAAGGCGGTTTTTTATATTACTAACTATCTGGTTTATTTACCCAACATACCAGCCAATTTACCCGACGCTGCTCCAAATAAAGCACCAATCACTACAGACAGTGCAACCAACAGCACTGGATTAGTCAAGTCTGGTGTAGTTGTAAGATTAGCGGTATTGGTGCTTAAGGCATATCCCGCAGTAGCAGCATAACCGTAAACATTTGCCGGCACCACAGATAACAAGTTTACTCCTGCAACAATCACCAGGAAAAACACTGTAACAGCAATATACACCGGGGCGGCTATCGCTGCACCCAAGCCTACAGGGTTAGCAACAACCAATGCTAAAGCAATACCCGCAATCACAGCACCGTAAATCATCCCAACCACTGTTTTTTGCAACGCGGCACCATCACCCCCGGTGTGAAAATAACAACCCCATGCGATGAATCCGACCCAAACCAATACAGAGCCTGCAAGAGGTCCCAGAGCTAGGAATGCCCAAACTCCACCCAAAACAGCAATACTTAAAGCCAATGCAGTTAATTTCGACATACTTTATTTCTCCCAAAAAATATTTTAGTTGAATAACAAGTTAGTGCGAACATCAGCGAGACGCCAGGGCAGATTAGAGATGTTATAAGTTGCCCTAGAACAAAAAATCGCTAGGGGCATACTGAATGAATTTAGGGAAGATGTAAACTTATTTGTAATACTTGCTTACAGTTCTTTACAAATAGTAAAAACTATTAGTTTTGTGAAAACTTAATCAAAAAAATATGTCTAGTGATAGGTTTTAGCTGAGATAAAACTAGACTGCTAAATATTTTTAGGAATGTTATTCCAGGTGTTAGGAGAGTAATCCCAGTGCTTGCGCCATGCACCAAGCACCAGATTCGGATACTCAGGCCGACCCAGACTGCCATTATATCGACCCAGCGCACGGTATAAATCACCACGTTCAATATCCACGTAATGCCTTAAAATCGTGCAGCCGTAGCGTAAATTAGTTCGCAACAGAAATAGATTATGGTCTTTAGCTCCGATACTACGCACCCAGAATGGCATTACCTGCATGAAGCCACGCGCACCGACTGATGAAACTGCATATTTTTTAAAACCACTTTCTACCTGAATTAACCCCAGCACCATTTGCGGATCCAAGCCAGCCCGGCTCGCCTCATAATGCACTGTACGCAAAAAATCTTCGCGATATCTAGCATCCGGTATGCGTTTCTTAAGGCGTTCTGACATTTCGGTCAGCCATGCCTGACCTTCTTCTTGCGTTGCAAAAGTGAGAGTGGGTACTGCCCTATCGCTCACGCTACGCTGCATCAAAGCTTTTACGCTGTTGGATAACGGCTCTTCAATCTGTGAGCCAGCAAAGCCCAGGCCAGACACACCGGCCAACAGCAATATCAGACTCACATGAATGAATTTACGCATCGTTATTTTCTGAACCTAAACAAAGCCTTAATATCAAGGCATATAGTTTAATGTTATGCCTCTTTCTGTACAAACTCAACCACTGTCGCTAACGGTATGGACTTGGCTTCCGTATCCACCCGCGATTTATACTCCACATTACCTTCAGCCAAGCCACGTTCGCCAATCACTAACCGATGCGGAATACCCATCAGATCAGCCTCTGCAAACATCACACCCGGACGCTCGCCGCGGTCATCAAGCAGCACGTCTACACCTCTTGCCTGCAAATCATCATGCAGTTTATTGGCAGCAGCTTTGACAGTTTCTGATTTATCGTAGCCAATTGCACAAATCACGACCTCAAACGGCGCCATGCTCTTAGGGAAAATAATACCGCGTTCGTCATTGCCCTGCTCAATCGCAGCACCAACGATACGTGACACGCCAATACCATAGCAGCCCATTTCCATGATTTTGGTCTGGCCGTTTTCGTCAAGAAAAGTTGCACTCATCGCCTCAGAATATTTGGTACGCAATTGGAAAATATGCCCAACTTCAATACCGCGGCACAGCGAGAGAACACCTTTACCGTCCGGACTGACATCACCGTCAACCACGTTACGGATATCAGCAACCAGTGACGGCTCCGGCAAGTCTCGGTCAAAATTAACGCCGGCCAGATGGTATTTTGGCTTATTCGCGCCACAGACAAAATCGCTCATCAGCGCAACTGTTCTGTCTGCAATCACAGTCACATTTGGACCAACAGCAACCGGACCGATAAAGCCAGGCGGGCAATTCAGATTAGCGCGGATTTCTTCTTCGGTCGCAAATCTGAAATCTGCGAAGCCAGCCAACTTACCGACTTTGACTTCATTCAGGTTATGGTCGCCACGCAGCAAAGCCAGATAAAATTTCTCATTTGTAGCCTCATCTTTGGCTATTAGCGCAATCGCTTTCACTGTGCGCTCAACACCAATACCCATCAGCTTAGCCACATCTTCACACGCGGTTTGTTTTGGCGTTTCCACTTCACGCATCGCCTCAACTGCCGCGGCTCTGGCGCCACCTATCGGCAAGGCTTCCGCCAACTCTACGTTGGCAGCAAAATCAGAGGTATCGCAATATGCCAGACCATCTTCGCCTGAATCGGCAAGAACGTGGAACTCGTGCGAACCTTCACCGCCGATGGCGCCGGTATCAGCACGCACTGCGCGGAATTTCAAACCTAGACGTGTAAATACATTGCTGTAAGCCTGATACATGGTCTGATAAGTCTGCTCCAGCGAAGCAAAGTTGGTATGGAATGAATACGCATCTTTCATCATGAATTCACGTGCGCGCATCACGCCGAAACGCGGGCGGATCTCATCACGGAACTTGGTCTGAATCTGGTAGAAATTGAGCGGTAATTGTTTGTAACTTCGGATTTCCTTACGTGCGATGTCCGTAATCACCTCTTCATGGGTCGGGCCAAAGCAGAACTCACGTTCATGACGGTCTTTAATTTTAAGCATCTGCGGGCCAAACACTGCCCAGCGGCCAGTTTCTTCCCAAAGCTCTTTCGGCTGCACGGCCGGCATCAATAATTCCAGCGCACCCGCTTTGTTCATTTCATCGCGCACAACTGCCTCAACCTTACGCAACACGCGCAAGCCTAAGGGCATCCAGCTATAAAGACCGGAACCTAAACGCTTAATCAAACCGGCTCGCACCATTAAAATATGGCTTTGCAGTTCTGCTTCGTTAGGGGCTTCTTTTTGAATATTAAAGAAAAATTGTGAGGCGCGCATAATAGATTCAAGTCTGTAGCTAAACTAAAGTGCGAATTTTACAGTTAATCAGCGCGTTAGTCAGCAACACTTGATTAGCATGGAGTTACTTTAACGGCATACCATATTTTTATATGCTTACACAGGTGACTTCAGGCAAGTTAATATTTGAACCAATAGCTATATTTAATATCAATACTATTCAATTAATTGTTTAATTAATCGTCAGGTAATCACGATGAAAACTTATGTTTTGCACACTATGCTGTTACTCATGGGCGTTAGCCAAATCGCTTTAGCAGACCCATCTCCTGAACTTGTGTACAACCTCAAAGGTACCATCGTAAAAATTCATACCGTAACAACCACGGGGGGCCATGGCAGCGGCTCAGGCTTTGTCGTCGCTGAAAATCTGGTTGCCACTAACTGCCATGTTTTAACCAATGCAATCGGCGCCAACATTACGGCACGTGGCGAAACCTACACGCCGGTCGGCGTAAGGGCAGACTGGAAACATGATGTCTGTATATTGCGTTTTGAATATCTGCCTTTAAAACCGGCAACCTTCAGTGATAACGAAAACCTCATTTATGAAACCTCGACGTTTTCAGTTGGCTTTCCCGGCGGCGCGGCAAAACCGTTAACAACCATAGGCAAAATTAAAGCACTATATGCGATTGATGACAGCTATGTGATTCGCACCTCCGCCTCATTTCAAATGGGCGCCAGCGGCAGCCCACTGTTTGATGATCAAGGCAAAATTATCGGTATGAATACCTTTAAAAGTCCAGGTGCCAACGGCTATTTTTACAACATACCGGCCAAATGGATTAAGGCAGCAATGACCTTGCCAGAAACAGATAAAATAATCAAGACTGACTCACCGTTCTGGGATGCGTCTTTAGAGCAGCGCCCATACTGGATGCAAGTAGTGTTGCCTATGCAGGCGGGCAAATGGGAGGACTTATTAGTGGTAGCAACTGCATGGGTGAAACATGCTCCAAACGACCCCGAGGCAACCTACTATCTGGCACTTGCCCAGCAGAATCTGGGAGAAGTACAAAACGCAAAACCAAATTTTCAGAAAGTATTGGCAACAAATCCACACCACACATCCAGTGTACTGGCTTTAGCTAAAATAGCGAGAGAGCAGGATAATCAATCTGAATTCAAAGATTTCAGCAGGATGCTGAGTGCATTAGATGGTGATGCTCTGGAATTACTTAACTTACCCAGCCAGTAAGGCTTCATGACCGCAACGTGCAGTTATGATAGCTTTGTGCAGAGGTCGGTTTTATTGAAGCTTGTTGCGCGATGCTTAACCCGCCTGCGCAAACGTATCAAAAAAATCTTCCTGTGCGCGTGTCTGCACCCAGCGCTTTCTTATTGGTTTCCGGCATCAAACTGCCTAATGGATTCTGAAAATTAGTCATTACCCAACATGCCTTCAGCTTAAATTTAATGATCGCAGGCTCCATTGCCGTCAAATCGATACCGTCTTTAGGGTGACTCAGCACTTCAACTGCACGTAGACCAATTCTCTCATGGGTTGAAGTGCTACAAAGAAAATTGGCGACTCAATCAGCACGGTGTCACCGGGACGTGTAACAGCCATCAAGCTTGATATCATCTCCGCCATGAATGACGGAGATTCCTACAGCGCTACACATGTGTAGTCGCTTCAGTGGGTTCGTGTTTCATACAGCGGCCTTGCTGCACGCGAAAAAAGTTAATTGGATTGCTGTGTTTTGACTCAATTATTCAATATGAAACTATTAATTTGAATACATAAGCCGAGAAAAAACCTCTATAACAATTAAACGACTATGCAGGCTGATATTACTGTCTTTAAGAAGTCACATTTCTCAGCTACGCTACAGCAGCACGGTATAGATTTATTTTACTTATCAATATCATTTTAAATATCAACTTCACTTATGTTAAAACATGTCTAATAATGAATTAGATATTTCAACAATCAAAAAAACGGTTATAAAAGCACAGGGATAAAAATGCGTATTGCAAATGGAAATTTGATCGATCAGCAGTTAGTGAATCTTTCTCAATCAGGAGACCTGAAAGCGTTTGGGCTATTGGTTGAAAAATACCAGAACCGGCTGTATCGATTGATTCTGCGAATTATCAAAAATCAATCCGTAGTCGAAGATCTTGTGCAGGAGTCTTTAATCAAGGCTTATCGATCCATTGCCAGTTTTAGAGGCGATAGTGCATTTTATACATGGTTGTATAAAATCGGTCTCAATACAGCAAGAAATTACCTTTACGAAAAAAAGCGTGGCCTGCAGATTGATAATTCAGTAGAAGCTGAAGATGCAGAAAATTTCAGTTCAGCTCTGGATTTATATAGTGCTGAAACGCCAGAAACTGAATTAATCAATAAACAGATTGCCCAAACAGTGAATGATTCAATCTCCGCTTTGCCTGCTGACTTGCAGACGGCAATCACATTAAGAGAAATTGAAGGCCTCAGCTATGAGCAAATATCAGAAATTATGCATTGCCCTATCGGTACCACACGCTCAAGAATTTTTAGAGCCAGAAATATTATTTCTGAAAAACTAAAACCATTACTCAATACAAAACAAGGCAAACGCTGGTAATTACAAAATACGTTTACATTGCTTCTCAGATTTTATTGGCAACGATTTACGAGTAAACATTAAATGCATTTTGTAACAATAAAAGGAGAAAACTATGAACAGGCAACAACAAATTACAAAACTCACAGCAATAAGAAAGGTGCTCCACCATGGACAATAATGCATCTACATCAGGCAAATGTCCTTTCATGCATGGCGGCAATACTAGCGCAGTTTCTTCAAACTCGGATTGGTGGCCAAAAGCGCTTAATCTCGACATTCTGCATCAGCATGATACGAAAACCAATCCTCTGGGCGAGGATTTTAATTATGCTGAGGAATTCAAGAAACTGGATTTAGAAGCTGTAAAGAAAGATTTGCATGCTTTCATGACCGATAGTCAGGAATGGTGGCCAGCGGACTGGGGACACTATGGCGGCTTGATGATTCGTATGGCATGGCACGCAGCAGGTACCTACCGCATTGCGGATGGTCGCGGTGGCGCAGGCACTGGTAACCAGCGTTTTGCACCACTAAATAGCTGGCCGGATAACGTAAACCTCGACAAAGCCCGCCGCTTGCTGTGGCCGATTAAAAAGAAATATGGCAACAAACTGTCATGGTCTGATCTGATTGTTTTAGCTGGCACCATGGCGTATGAGTCTATGGGGTTAAAAGTTTATGGATTCGCAGGCGGCCGCGCTGATATCTGGCATCCGGAAAAAGATATTTACTGGGGCTCTGAAAAAGAATGGCTGGGCAATTCCAGTCGTTATGACGGCGACAAACGCGAAAGTCTGGAGAATCCGCTTGCCGCAGTGCAAATGGGTCTGATTTACGTAAACCCAGAAGGTGTGAATGGTAAGCCTGACCCACTAAGAACTGCACAGGATATACGCCTGACCTTTGCCCGCATGGCGATGAATGATGAAGAAACAGTAGCGCTGACTGCAGGCGGTCATACTGTCGGCAAATGTCACGGCAATGGCAAAGCTGAACTGTTAGGGCCCAACCCTGAAGCCGCTGATGTGAGTGAACAAGGTTTCGGCTGGCATAACAGCAACGGCAAAGGCGTTGGGCGGGACACGGTGACAAGCGGGCTTGAAGGCGCATGGACCGCCCACCCGACCCAATGGGACAATGGATATTTCTATAATCTTTTCAATTATGAATGGGAACTCAAAAAGAGCCCTGCCGGTGCCTGGCAGTGGGAACCCATTAATATGAAAGAAGAGGACAAACCGGTTGATGTGGAAGATCCATCAATTCGCCAGAATCCAATCATGACTGATGCTGATATGGCGATGGTAAAAGATCCGGAATACAGAAAAATATCTGAACGTTTTTACAAAGATCACGCATATTTCTCACAAGTTTTTGCACGCGCCTGGTTCAAATTAACGCACCGTGATTTAGGCCCTAAAGACCGCTATCTTGGCCCGGATGTGCCGCAAGAAGATTTAATCTGGCAGGATCCTGTGCCTAAAGCAGATTACACATTAAGTGATGCAGAAATTACAGACTTGAAAGCAAAACTGTTAAATAGCGGTTTAAGCATTTCAGAACTGGTGGCAACTGCATGGGATAGCGCACGCACGTTCCGCGGCTCAGACTATCGTGGCGGTGCCAATGGTGCCCGTATTCGCCTGGCACCGCAAAAAGACTGGGAAGGCAATGAACCAGCCAGATTGCAGAAAGTATTAGCTATCCTTGAAGGCATTCAAGCTGGTATAAGCAAAAAAGTCAGCATAGCTGACCTTATTGTACTCGGTGGTACTGCCGCGGTTGAAAAAGCGGCACGTGATGCAGGCGTGAATATTACAGTTCCATTTGCCCCTGGCCGTGGTGATACTACAGATGAAATGACCGATGCCGAATCCTTTGCGGTACTAGAACCGATTCATGATGGTTACCGCAACTGGCTGAAGAATGATTATGCTGTATCAGCAGAAGAGTTGCTGCTTGATCGCACACAGCTAATGGGTTTAACTGCGCATGAGATGACGGCGTTAGTTGGCGGCATGCGTGTGCTTGGCACAAACTATGGTGGCACAAAGCATGGCGTGCTGACGAGTCAAGAAGGTGTTTTAACTAACGATTTCTTTGTGAACCTGACGGATATGGG
>JBFZCQ010000071.1:0-5396 GCA_041307905.1 Methylotenera sp. | reverse complement strand
GCTGCAGGCTGCTGCAGATACTGCAGCACCTGTTTACAGGCTTGTGCGACCAATGGGTCGGATGCTTTAGTGAATTGATCATTATCGTAAGCAGGCACAGTTAATAGCGTTATCGCCAACTGGTTGCCATTTGAGCTAATGGCCACCGCTCCGAACGGAGTATTAATCAATGCATCGTTGTTTGCTGTCATGGCACGATGTTAAATCAAACCGGTGTTAAACCAAAGTCCCCGTTGTGGAAATGTCTGGATCTGCAAATGTTTGACGCAACAAAAAACCCCAACGATTTGCATCTGTTGGGGTTTTGCTGAATCCGCTTTAAATTAAGCGCTTTCTGCTGGAGCCATAACTTCTCTGTCACGAGAAACCAATTTCTCTTTAATACGTGCAGATTTACCTGAACGCTCACGCAAGTAGTACAGTTTCGCACGACGTACATCACCGCGACGCTTAACTTCAATGCTTGCGATCAATGGTGAGTAAGTTTGGAATGTACGCTCAACGCCTTCGCCTGAAGAGATTTTACGCACGATGAATGATGAATTCAAACCGCGGTTACGTTTAGCGATTACTACGCCTTCATATGCCTGCACACGTTTACGTGTACCTTCAACTACGTTCACGCCAACCACTACAGTGTCACCTGGAGCGAAGTCAGGAATCGTCTTGCCTAAACGGGCAATTTCTTCCTGCTCTAACATTTTGATAATATCTGCCATGCTATTTTCCTTTATATCGCCTTGGGTTTAAACCTTAAGGTTTATCCTTGGCGGGTTCCTTTTAATTATGAAGAAACTTGTTCCTGCTAACTAATCCTGCTGTAGCAGCCGTGCTTCCTCTTTCGTCAACGACCTTGCGGCCAATAAATCGGGACGTTGATCCCGAGTTCTTTGCAATGACATTTTCAAACGCCACTGCTTGATCTTTGCATGATTACCTGACATCAGCACTTCAGGTACTTTCACGTTTTTATATTCTTCCGGTCTTGTATAGTGCGGGCAATCCAGCAAGCCATCTACAAACGAATCTTCAATCGCAGAGTCACTATCGCCCAAACTACCCGGCAACTGCCGAATAATCGCATCCATCAACACCATGGCGGGCAATTCACCGCCACTTAACACATAATCACCGATGGAGATTTCTTCATCCACCTCAGCATCAATCAGACGCTGGTCTACACCTTCATAACGGCTCGCCAATAACACCAAACCCGGTTTCTTGCTTAACTGCATGACTTTATCATGCGTCAGTGGCTTACCCACCGGGGAAACATGTACCACCCAAGGCACTATACCCTGATCTGCCTGCTCCGCCTTTGCTGCACCAATTGCTTTTTCCAGCGGTTCTATCAGCATCACCATGCCGGGGCCGCCACCATAAGGTCGATCATCTACCGTTTTATGATTGTCAGTTGTGTAATCACGTGGATTCCAATACTGCACCGCATAAATATTTTTCTGTAACGCCCTGCTGGTAATGCCATACTTGGTGACGGCATCAAACATTTCAGGAAACAACGTTACGATATCAAACTTAAACGCCATGATTAAAGAACCGGTTAAAAGTCCGGATCCCAATCAACCAACATTGTTTTAGCTTTCAAATCCACTTCCAGCACCACGGTTGCAATAAAAGGCAGTAATCTTTCCTGCAGCTTTTCTTTTACAGCCTTATCAGCTTTGGTTTTGTCAGCGACTTCAGTCTCAACTAGTCCGCCCTTAACTACCAGCACATCATTAGCGCCAGTTTCAAGAACATCATCAATCACACCTAGATCTACGCCTTGCACGTTTCTAACGTGCAAACCAATCAGATCAGACCAGTAATACTCATTCTCGTCCGGCGGCGGCAATTGCGCTCTAGGTACTGCAATATGTTTACCTTTGCAGGCAAATGCAGCATCGCGATCGTCAATGCCTTGGAGTTTCACTACAATAACATCGTTGTGAATTTTGGCTGTTTCCACAATCATTTCACGCCAATCATCACCTTTGCCCAGCCACCAAGTATCGTAGTCAAACAGACCATCAATCACTTCAGTATCAGGCAGAACTTTCAGCCAGCCAAAACGCCGTAGGGCGCAACAACGCGCCCCATGACTACCATTGCATTATCTGCCAAAATTAAACCTCAATCCGGCTTAACCTAATCACTTGCAATGCCTGAACGAATTCAGGCAGCAAATCATTAAGCGTCAGCAGCTGGAGTTTCTGTTTCAGCAGGAGCTTCTGCAGCAGCGGCAGCGGCTTCTTTAGCGGCTTCAGCTTCAGCAGCAGCTTTTGCATCCGCTTCAGCTTTAGCAGCGTCAGCAGCAGCTTGAACTTTAGCAGCCTCTTCAGCAGCAATTTTAGCTTTCTTAGCTTCTACTTTTTCAGCATCTTTAGCTTTAGCAGCGATAGCAGCTTCAGGACCTTTAGCGTGGAATTTAACCAAACGTGCAACTGTGTCTGACAGTTGCGCACCGTTGTTTTGCCAATGAGCAACACGTGCCAAGTCAATACGCAAACCTTCAGCGTTAGCACTGGCAGATGGGTTATAGAAACCTACGCGCTCGATGAAACGACCATCGCGACGGTTACGTGAATCAGCCACAACTACGTTGTAGAAAGGAGTTTTTTTCGCGCCACCACGAGCTAAACGAATAATAACCATAATCTTTGTTCTCTTTTGAATAATTTAAAGCAGAAAGGCGCGGATTTTACGTTATATCCGAACCTTTTGGCAAGCTATTTATCAATCAATTTCATTATTAATTTATCTATTTGTTTATGTGACTAATTAGAGAACCAATATAGTTATGTCATAAACCGATTTTTAATACATTTATAGGTGATACTTATAACGCGTAGGATCGGCCAATCCTGCTGCCAAAAATCCTTCGCTGCGCAAACGGCAAGAGTCACATACACCGCAAGCTTCACCCCGACCATCTGCCTGATAACAGGAAACAGTCATCGCATAATCTACACCCAATTTTGTACCCAGCTTCACAATCTGTGCTTTGGTCATATCAATCAACGGCGCATGCACGGTAATGGTTTTACCTTCTACCGCACTCTTGGTCGCCAAGTTGGCCATATTCTGAAACGCTTTCACGTATTCGCCACGGCAATCCGGGTAACCCGAATAATCCAGCGCATTCACACCGATAAATATATCCTGCGCACCCAGCACCTCAGCCCACGCCAAGGCGAGCGACAGCATAATAGTATTGCGTGCCGGTACATAAGTAATCGGAATGCCTTCCGAGGCTTTTTCCGGCACCGCGATTGCATCATCTGTCAACGCAGATCCACCAAATAGCGATAAATCAAGCTGTGCGGTTTTATGTGCAGCAGCGCCCATTACCGTGGCTATTTTTTTTGCCGCATTCAATTCCGCAATATGGCGCTGGTGATAATCCAGGCTCAGGCAGTAACACTCATAACCTTGGCTGCGCGCATAGGCCAGCACCGTTGCAGAATCCAAGCCGCCTGAAAGTAATACCACTGCTTTTGCACCTGCGTGGTCATGCTTCGGTACAGACTCGATGGAGATACCCTTGGAGGGCGTTTTAATTTGATTGCTCATATCAGATCAGACTACTCATACTTAGATTAAACTCCGGGCTTCTCGCCCCATAATATCTTGTGCAGCTGCACCTGCATGCGCACCGGCAGCTTATCTTCCAATACCCAGCCTGCTAGATCAGCCGGATTAATCTGACTGTAAACCGGGGAAAATAATATCGGGCATTTTTCGGCAATATGATGTTTATTTAAAATTTCTTTTGCCCACTCGTAATCTGTGCGACTACACAGCACAAACTTCACCTCATCTGTTTTTTTGAGATGATCCAGATTACTCCATACATTGTTTGTGACTTCACCGGAATCTGGTGTTTTTACATCCAGAATCACTGAAACACGCTTGTCGACAGGACTGATATCAATCGCACCGCCCGTTTCGAGCGATACGCTGTAACCGGCATCACAGAGCACCTGCAACAGCTCTAGACAGCCTTTCTGTGCAAGCGGCTCACCTCCGGTGACAGTGACATATTTTGTACCGTATTCCGTAACCTTGGCCAAAATATCACTGATCTCCATATTGCTGCCGCCGCTGAATGCATAAGCGGTATCGCAATATACACAGCGCATCGGGCAGCCAGTGAGGCGTACAAACACCGTAGGCAAGCCTACGCGACTTGACTCGCCCTGCAGTGAATAAAAGATTTCGTGGATTTTAAGTTTCATTTGATATTTTATAGCGGTATATATGCACGCTATAAAAAAATAGCGCCAATTTAATTGGCGCTATTTTAACTTAAAAGGTGCAATACGCTAAATCCAAGTTAACACCCAAGTTAACTAAGTAAATGTTTTTTCTCAGAATTACCTGATCGACTCCAACGCTTTCAGGCGCTTTTGCGCCGTTGGCGTTACTTCACTATCAGGAAACTTCTTAACCAGTTCACGCAAGGTTTTCTTGGCAGCCGTTACCTGACCGAGCTGGATCTGGCTGTTTGCCATGTTCATCATTGCATCAGGAGCCTTGGCGCTATCAGGATGCGTATCCAGTAACTTTTGCTGAGTAGCGATTGCTGATTTGTAATTTTTTAAAGCAAACTGTGAATAACCCAAACCATACATGGCATCTGCGACTGAAGCACTGCTCGGGTAGTCTTTTAGAAATTTATCATACGCAGTAAAAGCATCTTTATGTTTAGCCTCTTTTGATAAAGCATCAGCGGCCTCCAGCTGTTTCTGCTCTTCTGATTCCTTTACCGCAACTGCGGGCTCTGCAGCCTGTGTTACCGGAACTGAACTACTCTCCAGCTTACGTAAACGAACATCAGTATCTGTATATAAATCTTTTTGCCGCTGCTGGGCTAAATCCAGATTATGCGTCGCCAGTTCCAGATCACCCTTTAATCTTGAATTTTCCTGCTTCAGCACTTCCAACTGCGACTGCACATCAACCAAACCATTTTTAGCAATGGCCTCTAATGCAGTGACTCTTTGCTCCAGCGCTTGCTGATTTTTCTTCAGCTCCGCCAGTGCAGTCTGAGTTGCCTGATTCTGACTTTGCATGGTTTTTTCAAGTTCAAATATCTTCTTACGTGCCTCAGTGTCATCAAACAACGCCGCGTGGCTGCTATATGAAAATAATTGTGCCGTTAAAAACAGGCTTGTCAGAATCAGTTTTCTCATTGTGTCTATTCTAAGCTTAAAGTTATTCGCCCTCGTAGACGATATCTACGCGACGATTCAATTGATGGCAAGCTTCATCTTTACAATTTGCTGTGGCTTTTTCTTCGCCGTAACTTACTGTTTCAATTTGCTTATCTTGCGCACTCAGCAGATTTAATGATTTTTTCACTGAAACTGAACGGCGCTGACCCAATGAAAGAT
>JBFZCQ010000070.1:0-7255 GCA_041307905.1 Methylotenera sp. | reverse complement strand
GCCATCTTTCATACCGGTAGCACGCCACAATGCGCGTGCTACCGGTATGAAAGATGGCGACTTTAACAAGCCTATCATCGCGATTGCCAACTCATTCACTCAATTCGTGCCTGGTCACGTTCATTTAAAAGATATGGGCCAACTGGTTGCGCGCGAGATTGAAAAAGCTGGTGGCGTGGCAAAAGAATTCAACACGATTGCGGTGGATGATGGTATTGCCATGGGTCACAGCGGTATGCTTTACAGTCTGCCTAGTCGTGATCTGATTGCTGACAGCGTAGAGTACATGGTTAATGCGCACTGTGCAGATGCTCTTGTATGTATTTCAAACTGCGACAAAATTACACCGGGTATGCTGATGGCGGCATTGCGCTTGAATATTCCAGTAGTATTTGTTTCCGGCGGTCCGATGGAAGCTGGCAAAGTAAACTGGGGTGGCAATACGTATAAGCTTGATCTAGTGGATGCAATGGTGGCTGCAGCAGATGATAAAGTAAGTGATGCTGAGTCCGATGCGATAGAGCGTTCAGCCTGCCCAACCTGCGGTTCATGCTCAGGTATGTTTACTGCTAACTCCATGAACTGTTTAACCGAGGCACTAGGCCTCAGCTTGCCGGGTAACGGTTCTACGTTGTCAACCCATTCTGCACGTAAAGAGTTATTCCTGAAAGCGGGCCGTTTGATTGTTGAACTTGCCAAGCGTCATTACGAGCAGGATGACTATAGTGTGTTGCCGCGCAGCATTGCCAACTTGAAGGCTTTTGAAAATGCGATGAGCTTGGATGTGGCAATGGGTGGTTCAACCAATACCGTGTTGCATTTGTTGGCAGCAGCCCATGAAGCGGGCGTTGATTTTACGATGAGCGATATTGACCATATTTCACGTAAGGTACCTTGCGTGAGCAAAGTAGCGCCGGCTACTGCTAAATATCATATGGAAGACGTACATCGCGCTGGTGGTGTCATGGCGATTCTAGGTGAATTGGATCGTGCAGGTGTGATTCATCGCGATACGCCAACTGTGCATACCGCAACATTGGGTGATGCTCTGGATCAGTGGGACATTAAAGTTACTGATAATGAAGATGTGAAAAAATTCTACCGCGCAGCGCCTGGTGGTATTTCTACTACAATTGCATTCAGCCAGAGCATGCTGTACCCGACGCTGGATGATGACCGTTCTGAAGGCTGTATTCGTGATATAGAACACGCCTACTCACTTGATGGAGGCTTGGCCGTTCTTTACGGTAATATCGCACTCGATGGCTGCATTGTTAAAACTGCCGGTGTAGACGACAGTATTCTGAAGTTTACCGGCCGTGCACGTATTTTTGAAAGTCAGGATTCTGCGGTTGAAGCGATTCTTGCTGACAAGATTGTAGCAGGTGATGTAGTGGTGATTCGTTACGAAGGTCCTCGTGGCGGTCCTGGCATGCAGGAAATGTTATATCCAACTTCATACTTGAAGTCTAAAGGGTTGGGTAAAGAGTGCGCATTACTGACGGATGGTCGTTTTTCAGGTGGTACATCAGGTCTAAGTATCGGTCATGCCTCCCCTGAGGCGGCTGAAGGCGGTGCAATCGGGTTGGTCGAGGAAAATGATACGATTGAAATTGATATTCCTAACCGCACTATCCATTTGGCAGTCAGTGACGAAGAGCTATCACACCGCCGATTGAGAATGGAAGAGAAAGGCAAAGCTGCCTGGAAACCGGTTAACCGCGAGCGCATCGTTTCTCCAGCCTTGCGCGCATATGCCGCAATGACTACCAGCGCAGCGCGTGGCGCTGTGCGTGATGTATCTCAAATCGAGAAGTAAAAAATAGCAGCAATAATTGGCCGCCATCAGGCGGCCAATTTAATTTAAAGTATGTTCAGAGTGAAATTAAATGACACAAACCAGTGCAGTAGAAAAAATTAATTCAGTTGCTGAGGCTGAAAATCATCATATGCGTTTCCTTCGCGATGACAGCGGTTTGGATTACATTGAAATTGATAATGAGTTTGCAACTGCAACAATCGCGTTACAAGGCGCCCATGTCATGGCATGGCAACCAAAATCGCAGCAGCATCCGGTATTGTGGTTATCAAGCAATGCGCGCTATGTACCAGGCCGTTCTATTCGCGGCGGTATACCAATTTGCTGGCCGTGGTTTGGTGCACACCCGACAGATAGCACACTGTGTCCACATGGCTTTGCACGTGTGATGCCATGGCAACTGATTGATGCTGAAACGCTAAGTAACGGAGCTACCCGACTGGTACTTCAAATGCTTGATCCAGCCGAATCAAAACGACAGCTTTCATACCCGCACCTGCTCACTGTTACGATCACGGTAGGTGAGACTTTAAGGATAGATCTTGCCACAACCAATAAGGCGGATCATCCGTTTATGGTAGGTGAGGCGTTACATACTTATTTTCAGGTAAGTGATGTGGCTTCAATTCAAATTAAAGGTCTTGAAGACACACTCTACGCTGATAAAGTGTTTAATTATGAGCGCCGTGTAGAGATCAATGATGTGCGATTCAGCGGAGAATTCGATCGCGTTTATCTCAACACTAATGTTGATTGCATGATTTATGATGCCGGCTTAAATCGTCAGATTCGCATTTCAAAATCCGGCAGTCAGTCAACGGTGATCTGGAATCCTTGGGGAGAAAAAGCAAATCAAATGGTTGATATGGGCAAGCCGGATGAATGGCGCGAGATGATTTGCGTTGAAACAGCAAATGCACTGGAAAATTCGGTAGTGATCAGTCCTGGCAGAACACACACAATGTCGGTTGAGTATCATGTAGAAACATTGTAATTTTAGATAATTAAGTGCTTTTATCTTTCCATAGTCAACACTTGATTTTTTTGTGTCAAAAAATACGTAGGGAGTGTCAACGTCTGTTAGTATCGTTGCGTTAAGTACTCACAGAGTGTTCCAGATTTATCAGGTTTTCTTGATCAATTTTAACGAATTTAGTCGTAGTTATTTGATTTAGCTCACTTGTTAAAATTTTAATAATGGGTATTATTGAAACGTTGTAAATTGAATAATTATTATTAGGCGTTAATTTAAGGAGATAGCATGAAAGCTTTATTACTAACAATCGCTGCTGCTGGTTCTATGTTTGTTGCAGCACAAGCTAACGCGGTAGACGCTGCGGCAGCTCAGGCTCTGGCACAAAAAAGCGGCTGTTTAGCTTGCCACAGTATCGACAAAAAAGTGTTAGGCCCATCTTTTAAAGATGTAGCTGCAAAATACAAAGGCGATAAAACTGCAGAAGCTAAACTGGTTGAAAAAGTTAAAAAAGGCGGTAGCGGTGTTTGGGGTCCTATGCCTATGCCGGCAAACAGCCCACAAGTTAAAGATGCAGACATTAAAACAATCGTTGCTTGGGTATTAGCAATGTAATTGAGTTTGGATTTAATAAAAAGCCAGCAGTTAAGCTGGCTTTTTTTATAGCTGTTACATTATAGCGGTTTATTTTATTAGCCCAAACAGATATAAAAACACAGCAACAATTGCAATTGGTGAAATATAGTTGTTGGTGATGCGCCAAAGCTTGAACGCGCGGTTATCCAGATTTAGCTCATCTTGCACGTGATCTTTTTGCATGAAAAAGCCGGCAAAAATTGCCATGAGCAAGCCGCCTAGAGGTAATAGGATAGTGGAAGTGAGCTTATCGAGCGTTTCAAAAATATTGAGTCCGAATATGATCTTGATATGCTGCCAATCGTTGAACGATAGCACAACCGTAACGCCTAATCCCCATACCGCCAGGCCTAGAACAATGGCTGAAGTTTTGCGCGAAACCTCTGTATTTTCCACGATCCAGGCAATCGTTGGTTCAACCAGCGAAATCGCTGAGGTCCACGCTGCAAATGCAACCAGCATAAAAAATAGTGTTGCAATCAAACTGCCCCAGGGCATATGACCAAATGCAATAGGCAATGTCTGAAAGATCAAACCAGGGCCAGCATTAGGAGCCAAGTTGTTAGCAAACACCAATGCATAAATCGCTAGCCCCACCAACAGGCCGAGCATGGTATCTGCCAGCGCGATATAAATAGTAGTGCGCGCTATGGAAACATGTCGTTGCAAGTATGAGCCATAAACCATTACAGAACCCATGCCCAGACTCAGCGAGAAGAATGCATGGCCCAGTGCCGACAGCACAGCAACCGGTGTAATCTTGGAAAAATCCAGACTGAACATGAAATGATAAGCCGCCTGAATATTACCCACTGACATACTGTAGCCGAGCAAGATAAGCAGAATGACAAACAGTGCGGGTATCAGAATGTTATTGGCTTTTTCCAGCCCAGAGTTCACACCGCGCGCAACCACGCCCATGGTGAGACACATAAAAATAGTATGCCAGAATAGCAGGGTCAAGGGCGAGGCCAGCAGGTTATTGAAATTAGCGGTAGATTGTGTTGCCTCGATGCCGACAAAAGAGCCTTTTGTGGCTTCGGTAATAAAATACAGCACCCAGCCACCAATCACACTGTAAAAACTCAAGATCAGCAGGCCAGTCAACATGCCCATGCCGCCAAGCAGTTTCCAGTAAGGTGAGGCTTTGGCTTCGATAGCCAAAGCTTCTATGCCGTTAAACGGATTTTTCTGGGCGCGTCTGCCCAGCAGGATTTCCGTCATCATCAGTGGAATACCCACAATCAATATGCAGGCAATGAATACTAACACAAAGGCACTGCCGCCATTGACGCCTATCATATAAGGCAGTTTCCATATATTTCCCAAGCCGATAGCGGAGCCCGCAGTTGCAAGCATAAAGGTCCAGCGGTTGCGCCAAGTGCTACGATGATGCGTCATAATGATCTCTTGGTTTTATTTCTGGGCGTATTAATGAGGTGCTACTTTTTTACTTCAGAAAAAAATCTATCGGTTTCGGCCTTCACTACTTTGGCTAACAATAATAAACCGATTAGATTCGGGATCGCCATCAAGCCGTTGGCAAGGTCGGAGAAATTCCATACAAACTCAAGGCTGGTAGTCGCGCCGACAATGACCGCTGCCGTAAATAGTACGCGATACGCAGCGATTGCACGTGGGCCGAACAGGTATTCAATAGCTTTTTCACCGTAATAGTTCCAACCAATGAGCGTGGAATAGGCAAATAATGCCGTGGCGACTGCAACTATAACTCTGCCTGATTCCCCCAAGGTTTCTGCAATACTGGCGCTGGTTAGTTCGCTTGCACTGACACCCAGTGTCCATGAATCTGCACTAAGAATAATAAGAGCGGTCATAGTGCATACAACGAGCGTGTCGATAAATGTTTGCGTCATGCTCACCAAAGCTTGTTTTACCGGGTCATTGGTGCGCGCTGCTGCTGCCGCTATCGGCGCTGAACCTAATCCTGATTCGTTGGAAAATACGCCGCGCGCAATACCATAACGCATCGCCGCGGCAATAGTTGCGCATACAAAACCGCCGGTTGCGGCAATAGGATTAAATGCATGGTAAAAAATCAATGAGAAAGCATTTGGAATCTTCTCTATGTTTATTGCGAGCACCACTAATGCACAAGCAACATAGCCCACAATCATGAACGGCACCAGTAATGAGGTAAATCTGCCGATAGAACGGATACCACCCAAGATAACTAAGCCGGTGAGTATCATGAGTACCCAGCCCGTAGTGAGCGGTGCGATATGAAATGTGCTTTCAAATATCTTTGCTGTGGCATTTGCCTGTGTCATGTTGCCGATGCCGAACGCCGCACAGGCGGTAAATATTGCAAACAGTGTTCCCAGCCACGGTAACCCTGCGCCGTTGGCAAGGTAATACATTGGTCCGCCGCGCATGCCATGCGGGCCTTTTTCACGATACTTGACCGCAAGTACTGCTTCGGCATATTTGGTCGCCATGCCGACCAGACCTGTCATCCACATCCAGAATACTGCACCCGGGCCGCCTAGCGTGATAGCGGTTGCAACACCTACAATGTTGCCAATGCCTACTGTTGCCGCGAGTGCAGTCATGAGTGCTGCAAAGTGACTGATGTCGCCTTCATGATGATGATCTTTATGGAATATTAGTTTAAATGCTAATGGCAGTGCCCTGAACTGCATGCCTTTTAGCAAAATGGTGAGATAGAGACCGGTACCGAGTAGCAGGGTAAGCATCGGCGGTCCCCATACCCAAGCTGATAAAGTGGCGACGATGGATTCAATGGTTTGCATAGGGCACCAGCAATTTAAAGTTATTTTTTATAGATTATAGACATTACTTAGTATTCGTGGATTTTTTTAATCTAGATGTTGAAAAGTGTCCTAGGAATTAAATAACTCAGCCAGCACATCTGTCATGAACTGATGATCAGCTACGCCCGCGCCCTCACGGATGCTATGCATCGCCCACATCGGCGAGCCTACATCGACACTCGGTACGCCTAAGTTGGATGCCACAATAGGACCAATGGTACTGCCGCAGCCCAGGTCAGTACGATGTGCGTATTGCTGATAAGCTACGCCGGCACGTTCGCACAGGATGATGAAGCGCGCTGCTGTATCGGCATTGCTTGAATAGCGTTGGTTGGCATTGGTTTTGATCACTGGCCCTTTGTTCACCTGAACATGGTGACAGGGTTCGTAGGCGCCAGGATGGTTGGGGTGGTACGCATGTGCCATGTCGGCACTGACAAAAAAGCTTTGCGCCAGTGCGCGCAACCTGTCTTCTTCATTCAAGCCATGACTTAGTGCTATGCGATTGATGACATCAGCTAAAAAGCTGCCGCTGGCGCCGGCGGCACTTTCACTGCCGACTTCTTCATGGTCAAACAACGCGCAGACGCTGGTTGAGTTTGGATTGTCAGCGACTAACAGTGCACTAACTGCTGCATGGCATGAGGCCAGATTATCAAGCTGGCTATCAGCAATGAATTCCTGACTGGCACCCCAGAATGACCCTTTTTGAGTATCGAATACATTGAACTCAAAGGTTAATATATCTGCTGAGTTTACGTTGAGTGACTGTGCGATATAAGTCAGGAACTGCTTATCCGCTGCAACACCGTCTTCGCTTTCTGCAAAAAGCAGCGGTAACTCGGTCTGTTTATTGAGTACCAGGCCTTTGTCGTTAACCTCACGGTTCATGTGGATGGCGAGGTTGGGCAGACGCATCAATGCGTTATCAAATTTGAGCAGTCTGGTTATATGGCCATTGGCTGTTCGTACAGTAACGCGTCCGGCAATGCTTAAATCACGGTCGGTAAAAGTCGCTAGAATCGGTCCGCC
>JBFZCQ010000069.1:0-4162 GCA_041307905.1 Methylotenera sp. | reverse complement strand
ACTAGCTGTTGCCGCTATTCCTGAAGGCCTGCCAGCAGTAGTGACAGTAACGCTCGCCATTGGCATGTGGCGTATGGCAAAAAACAAAGCAATTCTTAAAAAACTTTCCGCTGTTGAAACGCTTGGTTCCACTACGGTAATTTGCACCGATAAAACTGGCACGCTTACAATTAACCAGATGACTGCACGCGCTGGCTGGTTTGCTGGTAGCCGCTTTACTGTTACGGGTGAAGGCTATTTGCCTAAGGGAAAAATACAGACTAATCTTGATTTATCGGATTTGCGAGCACTTCTGGTGCCGATGGCACTTTGTACGGACTCTCGCGTACGTGATGGTAAGCTGATTGGTGATCCTACTGAGGGTGCATTATGGGTGTTAGCTCAAAAGGCCGGGTTGGATCCGGAATATGAGCAGGAAGAACAGCCACGTATTGCTGAAATTCCGTTTGATTCTGCTCACAAATTTATGGCGACATTTCACCATGCGGGAGAAATGGTTGAGATGCTCATTAAAGGTGCACCGGATGTATTGCTGACAAGGGCAAGCACTTATTTATGTGTATCTGGTGAAATAGCCCTGCATCAAGAAACACGTCAGCATATTGATGCTGAAATCGCACATCTGGCAAATCAGGCTTTGCGTGTGCTGGCCATTGGGCGCCGCTTGATTCCTGCTCGGGAGTTTGATCCAGCCGGTAACCTGATGGCGTGGGCTTCGGACTGGACATTTCTTGGATTGGCAGGGCTAATGGATCCGCCACGTCCCGAGGCAAAGCATGCTATCACGCGTTGTAAACAGGCTGGTATTCAGGTAAAAATGATTACTGGCGATCACAAAATCACTGCATCAGCTATTGCGCATGAGCTAGGTCTGGAGGGTAATGTAGTGAGCGGTGCGGAATTAGATCAAATGAGCGAGACTGAGCTCGCTCAGCGCATCGATAGTATCGCAATATTTGCCCGTGTCTCACCCGAACACAAGGTTAAAATTGTCAGCGCACTTCGTGCGGACGGTCATATTACCGCCATGACAGGGGATGGCGTGAATGACGCGCCTGCGCTAAAAGCCGCAGACATTGGGGTGGCGATGGGTATTAATGGCACCGCAGTAACCAAAGAAGCTGCTACTTTGGTACTCACAGACGATAACTTTGCCACCATAGTTAAGGCTATAGAGGAAGGTCGCGTAGTTTATGACAACATTATCAAGTTTGTGCGTTTTCAGTTATCCACCAATATCGGTGCGATTCTTACCGTACTGGCGGCCACTTTGCTTGGCATGCCAACGCCGTTTACGGCTATTCAGCTACTGTGGGTCAATATCATTATGGACGGGCCACCTGCAATGACCCTTGGTATAGAGCCCGCGCGTCCTGGCATTATGGGAGACAAACCACGTATTAAATCAGCACAAATTCTTACTCTGCCGAGACTTGGCAGGCTGGCTCTATACGGTGTCACTATGATGACAGGTACTTTGCTGATGTTTCAGTACGGCCTTGATACAAAAAGCTCAAACTATGCACTCACACTGGCTTTCACAACCTTTGTACTGTTTCAGTTCTTTAATGTATTTAATGCCCGTACAGAACATGGCAGCGTTTTTAATATTAACTTTTTTAGAAATGGTAAATTGTGGTTAGCTTTGATTGGCGTACTTGCCTTGCAAGTTATGGTCGTTCATTGGCAACCTGCGCAAATTATTTTTGGCACGACAGATTTACATATCAAAGACTGGCTTTATGTCACATTGGTCGCTTCAAGCGTACTATTTCTAGACGAGATATTTAAGTTTTTAATAAAATTACTTGGCTTAATGACTAAAAAAACTCAAAAATTAAACATAAAGTAGTGAGATAACAGTCATATTTACATGGATATGCCACACATAAAACAGAGCTTTTGATTTTAGTAACCTAAAACTACACTTTAATACATAATTGATTTCGGAAAAGTAGCTATGATACATCAGCAGCAACCCTCCACTAACACGGATGATGGGGTTATTTACGCCCCATGGGAACGCGTATTCAAGCGTGTTCTTACTCCGTTTGAGGAGTTTATCCATAGGCAAACGACCAGCGGCCTTCTGCTGATGGGATCTGCAATTATTGCGTTATTTTTGGCCAATGGTGTTTTTGCGGATGCATACCAGCATCTCATTCATACTCCGGTAAGTTTGAGCATAGGTAGCTGGGGAATCAACATGACCATGCATCAGTGGGTTAATGATGGCTTGATGGCATTATTTTTCTTCGTAGTGGGCTTGGAATTAAAACGCGAGATTATGGTCGGTGAACTGTCAGATCTGCGGCAGGCAGCACTGCCAATAATCGCAGCGATTGGCGGCATGGTAGTTCCTGCGCTGATCTATTTTGCATTTAATCATGATAGCGAAGCAGTACATGGCTGGGGCATTCCAATGGCGACGGATATTGCGTTCGCAGTTGGCGCATTGGTGCTGTTAGCCAATCGTGTCCCAAAAGCCTTGGTTACATTTCTTGTTGCACTTGCAATTGCAGATGATTTAGGTGCAGTGTTGGTCATCGCATTGTTTTATACGCAGGAATTATCCATGAACTGGCTAATGCTAGCCGGTTTACTTGTTGCAATACTTTTTACTTTTAATTTTGCCGGTATCAGACAAGTAATGCCTTATTTTGTGATGGCGGTTTTGCTGTGGTATGCGTTGTTGCAGTCAGGAGTTCACGCTACGTTAGCCGGTGTACTAGGTGCGTTCACGGTGCCGGCTAGATCTAAATATGATCCTAGCTTATTTGCTGATCTTATTAATGAACAAATTGATAGTTTTATTGCTAGCCGTCACAAAGACGATAGCTTGATGACCAATGAAAAACTGCACTCTATCGTAGAGAATCTGGAAGAAAGCGTAAAAGGTGTGCAAACTCCACTACAGCAGCTAGAAAAGTTATGGCATTTGCCAGTCGCTTTTATTGTGATTCCGATATTTGCTATTTTTAATGCCGGCATTCCGTTGCAGTTAGGATCTTTGAGCGATACTCTTTCACATCCGGTGATGCTGGGAGTGTTCTGTGGCTTATTGGTTGGTAAGTTTATTGGCATTACAGGCGCATGCTGGATAGCCCTACGTTTAGGGATGGGACAATTACCAACCGGTACACGTTTTAGCCAGATTGCAGCTGTTTCCGTCCTCGGCGGCATAGGATTTACGATGTCTATTTTTATCACAGAGCTAGGTTTTGCGAAGCAGCCGGAATTTCTACTCATGGCGAAGACGGGCGTTCTGGCAGCTTCTCTAATGGCTGGATTATTAGGCTTCATTTGGCTATGGTGGTTAGGTCGTACAAAACACCAATCGCATCAAATAAGTTAAGGAAACAGGGAATAATTAACCCAGCTTGGGCTGGATCTTTTATCTCAGTCTGCTCAAATTCATACATTCAGCATTTAACTGCTTAAGCAATCACTTAGCTTTCCTATCCTTCTACACTCAACAACATTGTCCGCAGAAACTGTGGAATCTAATGTAACAATTCGCTTTGACGTGCTATTCAAACTCAATAATCTTGACCTTGGGTTTATTCAGCTCTTTCAACAGCAGCTTGTAGGTATCAAGGTCAAACACCAACTCTGATTTGGTGTTTGCAATATCATCTAATCCAGACTCATCTTCAACCGATCCCAGATACACCCAGTGTTCAAATACATGCAGTGCTGATTTGCCATTAAAACGCTGTGTTTCATGAATGCCAATTTTGCCTTTGAAGGGCCATGTTTTAAGCTGATGGGCAGTCATGGCTTGCCGTAACCGCAGGTAATGCAGCTCTGCAGTTTCTTTACCGGCACATACGCCGTGGCAGCGTTTTAACTGATGTGCGAAGCAGGCACCTTTGCCAGACTCCAGCCCTAACACTTTCTGGCATAACTGATGTTGTTCTGCAATTGCGCGCAGCACTTCTATCGCCTGTCGTTTTGACCTGAAGGTACCAAACAGTTGACCCATATTGGCCGGTTCTATTTCATTCACATTTACTAAAGTGACGATAGGTGTTTGTGCATGGTGTTCGACAACACGCCATGAGCAGAGCTGACGCTCACGTCGCAACTGGCGGTTATAGATGGGTTGACGCTCTTTAACGAGTTTGGATTCAAGCAGCAAGGCACTGAATTCACCGGCAGT
>JBFZCQ010000068.1:0-4895 GCA_041307905.1 Methylotenera sp. | reverse complement strand
ATGAGAAGTACACATCCCAGACTTGTTCGTGTTGCGGGGCAATCTCTCGCAATAGTCCGAAAGGTAGAGCAGGTTTGCGAATAAGAGAATGGACATGTGCCGAGTGTGGCACGCTGCATGACCGAGATATCAATGCGGCTAAGAACATTCTCCGATTGGGACATCAATCGCTAGCAGTAGGAATCCTCGTTCTTTAGGGCGAGGAGGATGTCAACGAGCTTAATATAATTTGATAATTTCTTTTCACTTATTCAGTGAAATTGCAGCATAATTCCTATGACTTGCCTATCAGTTAAACCAGACACAACTCACTTGTAAAGGGTGCGCCGCATGTTAAGGACACTTATCATCGTCTGTTCTATTATTCTGCAGCCATATGCCTTAGCCGCAGAGCTTGATAGATTTGTTGCTGAACGCCGCACGCTGCTAGCTGAAATTAGCGCTTTGGCTAAAGAGACACAAGTGGAAACCGGGCAAGGCTTGTTTTCAAATAAGGTCATGGCGGCAATGGGTAAAGTGCCGCGTCATCACTTCGTTCCAAAAGAAGTCGAACGATACGCCTACCGTAACCGACCTCTGGCGATCGGCTATGGGCAGACTATCTCGCAGCCTTTTTTGGTGGCTTACATGACCGAACTTCTCAAGGTGAATAAGGATTCCAGAGTGCTTGAAATCGGAACCGGCTCAGGCTATCAGGCAGCGATTCTGGGTGAGTTAACTAAAGAAGTCTACACCATCGAAATTATTAAGCCGCTTGCTGAACGTGCTACTGAGACACTTAAAAGCAACGGTTACACTAATGTACATGTTCATGTGGGGGATGGATACTACGGGTTGGAAAAATATGCGCCATTTGATGCGATCATGGTAACTGCTGTTGCGAGCCATGTTCCACAGCCACTTATACATCAATTGAAACGGGGCGGGCGTATGTTGATTCCGCTCGGTAGCAGTTTTATGCCGCAACACCTAGTGCTGGAAGAAAAGGATATGCAAGGCCTCGTGCGGACTCGTGAATTACTGCCGGTGCAATTCGTACCGCTGACAGGGGGGCATTAGCCACATGAGAAGTGACCCGCCTCTTGCCGCGATTATTGTGATTTCAGCGGGAACGTTGGTTTACGTAATTTTGCTGACGCGTCTGTTTTCCATCATCCAGTGGCATCATTTCGCTTACATGATGATCAGCTTGGCTATGCTGGGTTATGGCATCAGCGGAACATTGCTGACGCTGATGCGTAAGCATCTCTTGCCAAATTACGGTGTTGCGTTCGGGCTATGCGCTGCTGCGTTCGGTATTAGTGCAATAGGCGCTTTCCTGCTTGCTCAGCAACTGCCATTTAATCCCCTGGAATTATTCTGGAATGCACGGCAACCACTGTATTTATTACTTATCTATTTATTATTGTCAGTACCGATTATTTTTTCTGCCAGCTGTATTGGCCTTACTTTCGTACGCTATGGATCGGCTGCGCATAAAGTATATAGTTTCGATCTGTTTGGCGCTGCTAGTGGCTGCCTGTTGGCTTTACTGCTGCTTATCTTGCTGCCGCCGATGGCAGTGCTGCGTGCAGTCAGTTTGCTAGGATTAGCTGCAGCTGCGCTTGTGTTTTGGCATTTCAAACTACATGTGCGCTTGATGCTGTCGTTACTTGCTATTATTGCAATGACAGTAACAATGTTTATCCCATCCAGTTGGATGCAATTGCGTATGTCTCCTTACAAAAGTCTGAGTCAAACATTGCAGGTTCCGGGTGCTCGGGTGGTAGAGGAGCGCTCAGGCCAGCTTGGCCTACACACGGTGGTTGAGAGCTTGCAAATCCCATTTCGGCATGCGCCTGGGCTAAGCCTTAACGCGGTGCAGGAACCGCCACCACAACTTGGTATATTTACCGATGGCGATAGTTTTTCAGCGATAACGCATTTTGACGGTAGGCTAGAGCCTCTAAGCTATCTTGATCAGACTACATCGGCCCTTCCTTACCATCTTCTTCAGCAGCCTCATGTTTTAGTACTAGGTGCCGGAGGTGGCTCTGGTCTGCTTCAGGCCATTGTTCACCATGCGCGACAGATTGAAGCCGTAGATATTGATGCGGCGATGGTTGATCTGGTGCAGAATCGATTTTCCAGTTTCAGCGGTGATTTGTACAAGCGTCCCGAGGTGATGATTCACGTTGCTGATGCGCGTAGTTTTGTTGAGAGGAGCGATGCGCGCTATGATCTTATTCAGGTAGAAATGATGGATGCTTTTAGTGCTACATCCAGCGGGATTTACGGCCTAAGTGAGAGTTACTTATATACGGTAGAAGGCTTGCAGTCTTATCTGCGGCACCTGAAGCCAGGTGGTATCTTAGCGTTGACGCGCTGGATTACGTTGCCACCACGCGACATATTAAAGCTTACCGCTACTGTGATTGCCGCTCAGGAACGAGATGGAGTATCTTTCCCAGGGCAGCGCTTAGCGCTGATCCGTGGTTGGCAGACTGGTACGTTACTGGTGAAAAATGGTGAATTCACTTCCGGCGAAATCGCCGAAATCCACGCTTTTTCTAAAGCGCGTTCATTCGATGTGGAATGGTTACCCGGACTAAAGCGTGAGGAAAGTAATTACTACAACGTTCTCAATCAACCTTACTTTTATGATGGGATAAAGGCTCTGGTAGGCACGCAAAAGCAGGACTTCATAGAACGCTACAAGTTTGACATCAGGCCATCCACCGATGACCGACCTTATTTTTTCCATTTTTTTCGTTGGCAGACTTTGCCGGAAATTTTAAATCTCCATGCGCGCGGTGGTCTTTCACTGCTGGAGTTGGGTTACCCGATTTTGATCACTACTTTGTTGCAAGCAATATTAGCTTCGGCGGCACTGATCTTGCTACCTCTTTGGTTAGGTCTGCGTGGAGAAAGTGATATGCGTGCTGCTTCAGGAAAATTGGCGACATTTTCCTATTTCACGCTGATTGGCTTTGCCTATATGTTCATTGAGATATCCTTTATACAGAAATTTACGCTCTATCTTGGACATCCCCTCTATGCGGTGGCTGGTGTGTTATGTACCATATTGCTGTTCGCAGGTTTAGGCAGCAGAAGTGCCCCGTTTATACTTGAATGGCTACGCGCGAAGGGGATCAACTACCTCTATATTTTGTCTGCAGGAATAGCGCTCACGGTGATATTGAATTTGTTGGTTATACCGTTATTGATGAGTGCCGGCATCGGGCTACCTGCCATTATGCGCGTCCTGGTTATGATAGCACTTATCGCACCGCTTGCTTTCTTGATGGGCATGCCTTTCCCGATTGGAATGGCTATACTTGATACGAAAGCTCCGGCTCTGCTGCCATGGGCTTGGGGTGTTAATGCCTGTGCAACAGTGGTGGGGGCGGCGCTGTCGGCATTACTGGCTTTGCATGTAGGGTTTACCGGAGTTGCAATGCTTGCCGTACTTTTATACCTGTTCGCCGCGTCGATATTTCAAGGTTTAGTGGGCAACCAGCAGATAACAGTAAACATTACTTACTGAGGTAAATAATCATGAGCCTGGAAATTTCTTATCTTAATGCTCCCGCAGTCGGCTCTTTGCCGTTGGAGATTGTCGAACGTAAAGGTATAGGCCACCCTGATACTATCTGCGACGCACTGGCTGAGGAGTTAAGCCGCAACCTGTCGCACTATTACCTTGAGCATTTTGGAGTGATCCTGCATCACAATGTGGATAAAGCGCTACTGTGTGGCGGTCAGGCACGGTCGGGTTTTGGCGGCGGCGAAGTGGAGCAGCCGATTGACATTTTTCTGGCCGGGCGTGCTACGCAGGTGGTTGGTGATATCCGTGTGCCATTACAGGAACTTGCCATTGAAAGTAGCCGTCACTGGCTAAGTGAAAACTTACGTTTTATTGATGTAGACCGACATGTGCGCCTGCATTGTCATATCCGTCCTGGTTCCGCCGAACTTACTGAACTTTTTTCACGCCGGCAAGAAGCCAGAATCATGCTCGCTAACGATACGTCCTGCGGTGTCGGTTACGCGCCTCTCAATACACTTGAAAACCTTGTATTACAAGTTGAACGCCACCTCAATTCCCCCGCAATCAAGGCCGCGTTTCCCGCCATAGGCGAAGATATCAAAGTGATGGGCGTACGGCGCGAAAGCGACATTAGCTTAACCGTGGCATGCGCCATGATTGCGCGTTTTGTCACTGACATGTCAAATTATCTTGCCATCAAGGCGCAGGTTGTCGAACTGGTGCGTGCAGTCGCAAAGGAGGCTGGAGTGCAGGCTGTTGAAGTGGTTGTGAATGCTGCCGATGGTGATACAGCAGACAGTGTATATCTGACTGTTACCGGCACTTCGGCCGAAAATGGAGATGACGGCGAGGTAGGGCGTGGTAACCGGGTCAATGGTCTTATTGCATTCTATCGCCCGATGAGCATGGAGGCCGCAGCCGGTAAAAACCCGGTGAGCCATGTCGGTAAATTGTATAACTTGTTGGCGTGCCGTATAGCACATGATGTGGCTACTAATGTAGTAGGGGTCGATGAAGCCTATTGCTATTTACTGGGGCAAATTGGCCGGCCGATTGATGAGCCTGCAGTGATTGATTTAAAGCTGCGCCTTGCACGGGGAGTGGAGCTGGATGACGTGCGTGCGCGGGTCGACGAAATAGCCTGTCACCATCTGGCTAGTATCGGTACGCTCTGGAGAGAGCTGATTACGGGATCAGTTCAGTTATTCTGAATTTAATGATAGAAAGTTCAGATTAAAATTTAGCTTATTATAAATTATGTGATGAATGCTATACCCAAATTTCTATGTGACGAAATGCTCGCCCATCTATGCCGCTATCTGCGTGCTGCCGGGTACGATACGCGGCTCGCACACGGGGGCGCAAG
>JBFZCQ010000067.1:0-3451 GCA_041307905.1 Methylotenera sp. | reverse complement strand
GTTGCGCTGCTCAAGCACGTACCTGAAACCGTTACTGTCAGCCGCCGTCAGCAACATCTTATCCGCATGACTTAAGTTTAGATTCACATAAAGAAATCTTTGCACAACTTTTTTACCCCGTTTGTGCTTCACACTTTTCTAGGCATTTTAATGGCCAATAAAATTGGGAACAAGCTTAACGGTTTGAGCATATTAGAAACATGAATGTAATAAAATTAATCGGTTAAATCATTAACCCTTCGACAAGCTCAGGGCGAACGATGGTTATACAGAGGGCTCATAAAAAGTGTTTAATCAAGGCAATGGTAAAGCTTATGATAAAATCAAAACTCTTTATATTAGCTTGTACTTAGCGCATGAATAACACTGCCAACCCAATCTCAAATACTTCGGTACCGAAAAAACTGGTGATCGCCTCCCGCGAAAGTGCGCTTGCCATGTGGCAGGCACGCCATATTCAAAGCCGCTTGCAGGCACTGTACCCGGAAACAGAAGTCACGATTCTGGGCATGACCACAACCGGTGACCAGATTCTGGATACGCCTCTAGCCAAAGTTGGCGGTAAAGGCCTGTTTGTAAAAGAGCTGGAAACAGCGTTGGCTGACGGCCGCGCCGACCTTGCCGTGCACAGCATGAAAGATGTGCCGATGAACCTGCCGGAAGGCTTTATATTGGCCGCCACCGGTGAGCGCGAAGACGCGCGTGATGCCTTTGTTTCAAACGACTTTGCATCACTGGAAGACCTGCCGCTGGGCAGCGTCGTGGGAACATCCAGCCTGCGCCGCCAGAGCCAATTGCAGGCGCGTTTTCCACACCTGAAAATCGAATCCCTGCGCGGCAATCTGCAAACGCGCTTGCGTAAACTGGACGAAGGACAATATGCCGCGATTATTCTGGCAGCTGCCGGTTTAATCCGCTTGGAATTAGGCCACAGAATCCGCCAGTTCATTAGCCCGGAGCAAAGTATCCCGGCTGTTGGCCAGGGTGCGCTCGGTATCGAAATCTGTGCCAGCCGTCCGGATATGATAGCCGTGCTTGCGCCGCTCAACCACGCTGACACCCAAGTCTGCGTAGTAGCCGAACGCGGCATGAGCCGAACGCTTGCTGGGAGTTGCACCGTGCCACTTGGCGCCTATGCTGTATGCGAAGGTGACAACATCAGCATTACCGGCTTTGTTGCCAGTGTGGATGGCAAGCAGATGCTGGTTGAAACAGCAAACGGCAGCAGAAACGATGCTGAAGCGCTGGGCAGAAAATTAGCCAGTCAGTTAATTGCCCACGGCGCAGATAAAATTCTGGCGGCGCTATAATAAAGCCCCGACACAACGCTGGCATGTCTGCTCATGAGCTCTGAACACCTGCTTCAGAATTTGCATATTGCGGTGACTCGACCACTTGATCAGGCGCAGAGTCTATGTGAAGCTATTGAAGAACATGGCGGCGTTGCCATTCAATTTCCGTTAATCGCTGTTTCAGCTTTAGACGATTATCAGCGCTTTGAGCAGCAGATTACACAGCTGCCTGATACCGACTGGGCCATTTTTATAAGTACTAATGCAGTAGACTTTGCCATGCCGCTCGTGCTTAAAAAATATGGTCAATTCCCTGAGCAATTAAAATTCGCAGCGATCGGTCAGCAGACTGCGCACGCGTTAAGTCGTTATGGCGTTAATAAAGTACTGATTCCACAAAACCGTTATGACAGCGAAACCCTACTGGAACTGCCTGAAATGCAGAATGTTGCGGGTAGCACGATCGCCATTTTTCGCGGCATTGGCGGGCGTGAACTGATGGCAGAAACCTTAAAAACGCGCGGTGCGCATGTGTACTTTGCAGAAAGTTATCAGCGCACTAACCCGCAAAGAACTACCGAATTGCTGAAAGACCAATGGCAGCAGAATAAACTCGATGCTGTGATCGTTACCAGCAGCGAAGCAATGCGCTATCTGCTGCAAATGGCGAAAAATGAAACTTGGATGCAGAATGTCACCTTATGCGTCAATCATGAGAGAATAGCTGAACAGCCAAGGCAGCTTGGCCTGAAAGTGCTGGTTGCCGAAGTGCCGGGAGACAAAGCAATGCTGCAATGTTTATCAAAACTTGTTAATTTACAACGTGTTAAACATCATGACTGAACAAGATACACGAGTGCCATTTATGCTGAAGAATAAACCTTCTATGGTAAGTATAGGCTGGGTTGTGCTGGTTATTGCTGCAATTACTACGCTTGCCTGGCAATGGCTCAATACGCGACATAAATTTAATGCAATTGAATTATCCCTCAGTCAGAAACTGGAACAGTATCAGGTAATCAACAAGCAAAGCCTGGCACTTGCCAAGCAGGCTGAAGAACGCAGCACTCAGGCCAACATGCGCACCATCGTGCTGGAGCAGAAGCTTGCAGAATCACGCGATCAGCAAGAGGCGCTGCAAACGCTGTACACCCAGCTCGCCGAAAGCCGTGAATCAACAGCTGTCGCCGAAGTAGAACAACTTCTTACCATTGCCAGTCAGCAGCTACAATTAAACGGTAATGTCAAATCTGCTCTGCTCGCCCTGCAGGCCGCACATAAACGCCTTGAACCACTGGAGCTGCCGCGTGCAATCCAGCTGCGTGAAACACTTAGCCTCGAAATTGAAAATCTGCAGGAAATACCGCAAGTTGACATTGTAGGCATGAGTTCACAACTTACTTATCTATCCGAACTATGTGCAAAGCTACCTTTAATCAGTGAACGCCAACCGACCTTTAATGCAAAAGCCGCCGCGGAAAATCAGCCGCGCCAAGCCACAACCACCCTGCAAAAACTGGTTAACAACATTTGGGATGACATCAAAAACCTGGTCACAGTAGAGCGTATTAATAAACCGGAGCCACCGCTATTAGCGGTAGATCAGTCTTTTTATTTACGTGAAAATGTGAAACTCAAGTTGCTTACAGCCCGTGTCGCCTTACTGCAGCATGATGAGGCGACTTACAAAGCTGATTTGAATTCTGTTAAAACCTGGCTTAATGAATACTTTGATACCAGGCACCCGGACACGATAAAAGCTTTCAATCTGCTGAACAAGTTATCCAGCAACAATATCAGCATTGAATTACCACAGCTATCCGAGAGCTTTGCAGCAGTTAATCGCTATAAATTAACGCTGGAAGAAAACGACTGATAAACCATGATTAAAAACAGAATTATTTGGTGGTTGCTAATGCTCTTGTTGCTGGCTGGGCTGGTATGGCTTGCCAGCAATAACGAAGGTTACGTGCTGATTGTGCGCACGCCTTACCGCATACAGATTTCATTTAACTTTTTTCTGGTAGTATTTGTGCTGAGTTTTTTAGGATTGCATTACTGCCTGCGCTTCGTGCATTTTTTGCGCTGGTTACCGCTGAAAAGGCGCAGCAAAAAAGAAACTTTGCGCTTAAAGGCTGGGAATGCGGTACTACTCGAAG
>JBFZCQ010000066.1:0-2821 GCA_041307905.1 Methylotenera sp. | reverse complement strand
GCCATTTTGATTGGATATGAGTACTTGTTAAAAGTGTTATTTTAGATGCAACATACAGCGAGGTTACGTGTCCATATTTAAATATAACCGCACCGAAGTAATGCGCCAAAATAATACTTTTAGGAAGCACTCATCAAATGTTTCGCTGGTTTGAAAATTTAGTCAACCCATTCCCTAGTCAACCCATTCAGGCTACTTCAAGGAGTTTCTGGGCATTTGCCTGGGGATGCACCGAGGGCATGCGTCCCTATATTCTGGCCATGACACTGCTTACTGCCTTAATCGGGGCGTTTGAAGCACTGTTATTTGCCATGATGGGTAAAATTGTAGATTGGCTGAGCAAAGTGCAGCCTGACCAGTTATGGGCACAGGAAAAAAATCACTTATTACTGCTGGCCGGTGCATTGATATTCAGCACAGTATTCATCGGTTTGCAGACATTATTAAAACACCAGACACTCGCGGGTAATTTTCCTATGCGTCTGCGCTGGAATTTCCATCGCCTGATGCTTAATCAGAGCATGAGTTTTTATCAGGATGAGTTTGCCGGACGCGTGTCTGCCAAAGTGATGCAGACGGCACTGGCGGTGCGTGATGTATGGTTTATTGTTGCGGATATTCTGGTTTTTGTGATTATTTATTTTGCGACTATGGTGGCAGTAGTCGGAAGTTTTAATACACTAATTATCTGGCCGTTTCTGGGCTGGCTGGCACTTTATGCTAGTGCTCTGACGTATTTTGTGCCTAAGTTAAGTAAAGTTTCTCAGCAGCAGGCAGATGCGCGTTCGCTGATGACCGGACGTATTACTGATGCCTATACCAATATCAGTACCGTAAAGCTGTTTTCACATGCCGGGCGCGAGGCTGGCTATGCACAATCTGCCATGCATGAGTTTTTAGGCACAGTGCATAAACAGATGCGCATGGTCAGCAGCATAGAAACAATAAACCATCTGCTGAACATGCTGCTGATTTTAAGTTGCGGTGGCATGGCACTCTGGCTATGGAGCAAAGGGCAGGTAGGCGTTGGTGGTGTAGCCGCTGTTACTGCGATGGCTTTACGTTTGAATGGTATATCGCATTGGGTGATGTGGGAGATGACTTCACTTTATGAGCAGGTTGGTACGGTGCAGGATGGCATCAATACACTGTCTATGCCACATCAGGTGATTGATATACCTGACGCAATGCCTTTGCAGGGAACTGCGGGTCAGGTACATTTTAGTCGTGTTGATTTTGCATATAGCAACCAGAAGCTGCTGCTAAACAAGTTCGAACTCAATATCAAACCCGGTGAAAAAGTCGGTCTGGTTGGGCGTTCCGGTGCCGGTAAATCTAGCATTGTGAATCTGCTGCTACGTTTTTACGAGATTGAAGCCGGTCGTATTTTGATTGATGGGCAGGATATAAAAGCGATTACGCAGAATAGTCTGCGCGCGCATATTGGCATGGTGACGCAGGATACCTCCTTACTGCATCGCAGTGTGCGTGACAATATTCTCTATGGCCGTCCGGATGCGACAGAGGAGGAAATGATCGCTGCTGCGAAACGTGCAGAAGCACATGACTTTATTCTGAATCTGCGCGATGCAAAAGGTCGCACTGGCTACGACGCACATGTGGGTGAACGCGGTGTCAAGCTCTCGGGGGGGCAGCGCCAGCGTATTGCCATTGCACGCGTGATGCTGAAAGATGCACCGATACTGGTGCTGGATGAAGCCACCAGCGCGCTGGATTCCGAAGTTGAAGCAGTGATTCAGAGCAGTCTTTATGATTTGATGCAAGGTAAGACCGTCATCGCGATTGCGCACCGCTTATCTACGATTGCTGCGATGGATCGACTGGTAGTGCTGGATCAGGGTGCTATTATTGAAGAGGGTGACCATAAAGCCTTATTAGCTAAGGGTGGGCTATACTCGCAATTATGGAAACACCAGAGCGGTGGCTTTCTCGGGGAAGAATAACTTTTGCGTTGAAATATGCTTGATGGCAAGACGGCAATAATCTAAACCGCATCATCTATTTGATATAATCTAAAAAAGGAGTAAACGATGAATGCAAATCACGAAGCCCGTCCGCCATTGCCACCTTTTACCCGTGAATCAGCAGCGCATAAGGTGCGTCTGGCAGAAGACGGCTGGAATAGCCGCGACCCACAGCGCGTATCGCTTGTTTATACACCGGATAGCCAGTGGCGCAACCGTGCCGAGTTTCCGGTTGGCCGTGAGCAGATTGTTGAGTTCCTGACCCGTAAATGGTCGAAAGAGCACGATTACCGGTTGATTAAAGAGCTGTGGGCATTTGACCTTAACCGTATTGCAGTGCGCTTTGCTTATGAGTGGCATGACGACTCAGGTCACTGGTTCCGTTCTTATGGCAATGAAAACTGGCAGTTTAATGCTGATGGTCTGATGGAGCTCCGCTATGCCAGTATCAATGACATGCCGATTAAAGAATCTGAACGCATGTTTTTCTGGCCATTAGGCCGCAGGCCGGATGAACATCCAGGTTTAAGTGATTTGGGTCTTTAAACCACTCCTAAAATTCATCGCGGTTATTGGGATTTAAGCAGCACAATCACCGCGCCGCTGCCGCCATCGGTTTTACGTGCCTGCGCGTAGGCAATCACTTCATCGCGCTGTACCAACCAGCCGCGCAGCTTGTGTTTTAGCACCGGTTCTTTATTGCGGGACCCTAGGCCTTTGCCATGCACAATACGCACACAGCGTAGCCCGCGTTTCTTGCAGTCGGTAAGAAACGTGGCTACGTACAGGCGCGCTTCATCGCTGATGAGCCCATGTAAATCAATTGCGGCTTGTAT
>JBFZCQ010000065.1:0-2528 GCA_041307905.1 Methylotenera sp. | reverse complement strand
AACGTCTGTAGAAAAGGTGCATTGTGTTTTTGATGGGTACGTACGATTTCATCCAGCCTGCTTTTGAATTCGTCAAAACGTTCGGCTTTGTACAGACAATACAGCGCACGCTCTTGCCAGTCATCAAGCTGCGAATGTTCCAGAAAGTCAGCAGCTTCGTCAAAGCGACCCGCCAGATATAAGAATTCCCCCATATTGTAATTGGCGCCGGCATGGTCAGGGTTAAGTGCGAGTGTGTCCTGATAACTCTTGATTGCATCTTCCATATTGCCCTGGTCGCGCAGGCATTCCCCCAGATAGTTATGCGCATCAGCATAGTTGGGGAACATGGCGATTGCCTGCCTGAAGTGTGAAATTGCATCATCAAGCTTGCCCTCATCGCGCAACGCCGTGCCTAAGTTAAAGTGCCCGCGCGGATCTTCATGAATGCTTAATGCTGTGCGATAGTTTTTAATCGCGTCCTCAAGCAAGCCCTGTTTTTGTAACACGGTGCCAAGATTGCCATAAGCTTCAAAAAATTCTGGATTGAGTGCGATTGCTTTGCGATAACTATTTGTTGCCTCATCAAACCTGCCTACGTTTGCGAGTGCAATGCCTAAATTAAAGTGCAGGTCTGGCGTATTGGGCTGCAAGGAAATGGCTTTGCTGTAACTCTTTGCAGCATCGCTGAATTTAGATAGGCCATCCTGTGCAATGCCAAGAATGTTGTAAAGGATAAATGCATTAGGGTAGCGTGCTGTTAATTTACTGGCAGCAGCCTCGGCCTCTTTAAGTTTGCCGGTGTTCAGCAATTGCAGCACCGGCTGCATTTCAAACTGGCTTGGTTGCTGATTGAAAGTTTGCGCTTGTTTTACCATAATAAAATTCGACCTACCTTAAATATGCTGGATCGTTGTCACATTCTAAAACAAAATTATTCATTGTGCTTTTGTAACCTGCTGGCAAGTTGCCGCAAAAATCGCATTGCCACTTTAGGTTCATCTAATAAAAGCGTTTCAATATTATCAGTACGTATTATGATGACATCGGCAGTTTCAGAGCTGACAATCGCGTCTGCAATGGTTGGTGTATTTGAGAGCATTGCCATCTCGCCAAAGTAGTTATCAGGTTCAATAGTGCGAATTACATTACCCTTCTGCAATATTTTAACCTGGCCGCTTACCAGATAATAAAGCTGGTATTCAGTGTCTCCACTATGGAAAATATATTCATCACGGCTGTAAGTTTTGCCATAGTGCTGCATTAATTGTCTGAGGTAATTTTGCTGGCCGGTAAAAGGTGTCACTGCACTGTCATCAAACAGGCCTTTTAACAGCAGAACATGTTTTTTTCTTAAAGTAGCAATAAGTTCAGTACCAAGTAAGAACACAGCAAAATTAAAATATAGCCAGGTAATCGAGATAAAAAGATTCTTCATGCCGCCAAATACTGCACCATAAGATTGGTTCACTGATAAAAAAAGCGTAAATGCTGGGCGCATCAGCAACCATAATATTGCAGTAAACAGAGCGCCAATAAAAATGTGTCTGATATTCAAGCGTACCGGGAAAAATGCTAAATAAAATGTGGCAATCAATATAGTAGTTAAAGTGAGTGAAATGAGTCCCGCCAAAACGCCATGCTCTAATAGCTGAATATTTGCACCTAAAAACGCCACTACTTTTTCGAGCATCAAACCTGCAAACGTAAACAGGAAGAAAAGCAGCAGCATGCCCAGAATTGCAAAAATGTCTTTGATTTTGCGTTGAACAAATGAAGGTGCTTCAACCAGGCTGGTGATGTTATAGAAAGCGGAGCGCATTGAGCTTGCTAAAGGTGTGACGGACCAAAGCAGCACAAATAGACCAAGCGCACCCCAGGCTGCCTGCTGATTAGCTGCGCTGTAAACTTCGACCATAATCGCGCTACTGAGCTGCGGTACCAGATTGCCGGTGATAATCGCGAGTTTGACGATGGCATAATCGGAGCTGAATACGAGTTGGCTCAACAAGAAAAACATGAGCAGTACTAGTGGAATCAGGGCAAATAAGGCGTAAAAAGAAAGCGAAGCTGACAAACCGAATGCATTGTGACGCTGAAATGCCTTGAACGTTTCGAATGCTACAAACAAAGGTGTATTGTAACGTTGATTGTCATAGGTTTTGCGTGGCATATTGATTGCCTTGTGTAGATTGACCTTCAACTGCGGATTGGGTTTAGATGTAAAAGAGATTTTTTTCATTTAAGCATATTTTTACTAAAACGTTAGGTGCTGAATTGTAAGTATATATAGTGATGCCAGATTTTTCTGTTTTTTAAGAATATGCTTAATTTGAAAAAATATACTTAAATTTTTCGGTCGCGGCCACCAAGGCTGAGGTTGTGCCGGCTTCCATTGCGGAATGCCCTGCGTCAGCAATCATATGGAATTCGGCATGCGGCATCGCCTGACTAAGCTCCCATGCTGTGATAGGTGGGCAAACCATATCGTAGCGGCCTTGTACAATGACAGTAGGTATTGCGGCTAATCTCCTGCCAGCTTCAGCAAT
>JBFZCQ010000064.1:0-11809 GCA_041307905.1 Methylotenera sp. | reverse complement strand
GCTGCGGTGATGCCCGGCACCACCTGAAACGGCACGCCGTGCTGCATCAGGGTTTCAATCTCCTCACCGCCACGGCCAAAAATGAACGGGTCACCACCTTTCAGCCTTAATACGCGCTTGCCCTGCAACGCCAGCCTGGCGAGTAATTCATTGATTTCTTCCTGCTGCATCGTGTGCTGTTCACGCGATTTTCCTACATAGATCAGCTCGGCATCACGACGCACCAGTTCCATCACCTCGGGACTGACGAGCTTGTCATACAAACAGACATCACATTGCTGCATCAGGCGTAATGCGCGGAATGTAAGCAAGTCTGGATCACCTGGACCAGCGCCTACCAGAAACACTTCGCCTTTGTAGGCAGGCTTGTCTTTATCATCAATCAGGTTTTGTAATAATTCACGTGCAGCTTGCTCCTGCCCCGCCAGCACGCGTTCGACCACAGGACCCTGAAACGCATCTTCCCAAAAACGGCGCCGCTCCTGCGTCGTAGCGAACTTCGCTTTTACTTTATCCCTGAACTCACCGGCTATACCGGCAATACGTCCATAACCGGCTGGCAGCATGGTCTCGATTCTGGTGCGGATATAGCGCGCCAGCACCGGCGCATTACCTTCACTCGACACGGCAATCACTATCGGGCTGCGATCAATAATTGAGCCCATAGTAAACGTACATAAGTCCGGTGCGTCTACCACGTTGACTGGAATATTCAAGGCTTTGGCATCGCGAGAAACCGCTTCATTCACAGCCTCATCATCTGTAGCAGCAACCACCATGCATGCACCTTCAAGCTGCGCTGGGATATACGTTGCATGTATAAATTTAATTCGGCCTGCATTGGCAAGCGACCGTAGCTCATTACATATTTCCGGCGAGATTAACGTGATGGCGGCATTGGCTTTAAGCAGCATGCTTACCTTGCGGGTCGCAACATCGCCACCGCCTATCACGATACATAAGCGATTGGTAATATTGAAAAAAATAGGTAATGCCTGCATATATTGGTGACTTGAACAAATGTTTGGGTTATTTTACCTTGCACGCAGCAACTTTGCGTGAGGCGTTTGCCCAAATGAGCTAAAATTACGTTTTGCATGTTGGTTAAGACTTTGAACACTCCTAAGAAATCCGCTCCTAAAAAAGTATTCATCAAAACATTTGGCTGCCAGATGAATGAATACGACTCGTCGCGCATGGCCGATATGCTCTCATCGTCGGATGGTATGGTGGAAACCCTGACCCCAGAAGATGCCGATGTCATTCTGCTCAACACCTGCTCCGTACGTGAAAAAGCGGAAGATAAAGTCTATAGCCATCTCGGACGCTTTATTCCGCTAAAGGAAAAAAACCCGAACCTTGTCATCGGCGTAGGCGGTTGCGTAGCTTCGCAGGAGGGTGACAACATCATTAAACGTGCACCTTATGTGGATATCGTGTTTGGCCCGCAGACACTGCATCGCTTGCCGGACATGATTAAGAACAGTCAATCTAGCGGCCTGTCGCAGGTAGATATCAGCTTCCCGGAAATTGAAAAGTTCGACCATCTACCACCACCGCGCGTAGAAGATGCGTCGGCATTTTTAAGTATCATGGAAGGCTGCAGCAAATATTGCAGCTTCTGCGTGGTGCCATACACCCGAGGCGAAGAAGTGTCGCGCCCGTTTGCTGACATCCTCACCGAGGCCGTGCAGTTAGCTGAACAGGGCATCAAGGAAATCACATTGCTTGGCCAGAACGTGAACGCCTACCGTACTGAATACGAAGGCGTTGAGGCTGATTTAGCCATGCTAATAGAAACCATTGCCGAAATTCCGCAGATTGAGCGTATCCGCTTTACCACCAGTCACCCTAATGAAATGAATGAGCGCCTGATTGCCTGCTTTGCCAACGTACCGAAATTGGCAGCGCAATTACACTTACCGGTACAGGCTGGCAGTGACCGCATACTGATGGCGATGAAGCGCAACTATACCGCGCTGCAATATAAATCCATCATCCGCAAGTTACGTGCAGCCAACGCTAATCTAAGTTTTACTTCAGACTTTATTGTCGGCTTTCCTGGTGAAACCGAAGCAGATTTTGAAGCCACGGTAAAACTAATGACCGATGTGGGTTTTGACGCAAGCTTCAGTTTTTTATACAGCCCGCGCCCCGGAACACCGGCCTCATTTCTGAATGACGAAACACCGGAACAGGTTAAGCTTGAGCGACTGAGCAAGCTACAGACGATTAACGAAGCACAAGCCAAAGCCATTTCCGAAGCCATGCTGGGAACTGTACAGCGCGTGCTGATCGAAGGCCCATCCTGGAAAGACGACACGCTACTGGCCGGCAAAACAGATAACGGCCGAGTGGTAGATATTGCAGGCGATGCCAGCCTGAGACATCAGTTCGTGAATGTACGCATCACTGACGTTTCAAACCCTAGACGCTTAGCCGGTGAAATAATTTAAGGTATTCATGATGGAATTTACACTACAGCCCGAAGACAACGCCCGCCTTGCCAACCTGTGCGGCGCATTGGATGAAAACATCAAACAAATTGAAACCGCGCTTGAGGTCAACATTAACCGCCGCGGCGGAACTTTTAATATCAGCGGCAAGCTCGACAATATCCGTCTTGCAGCACAGCTAATCGAGAATTTCTATATCCGTGCCAAAAAACCGATTGAGCTGGAAGACATTCAATTAGGCCTGGTAGAAATCGATAAACTAAAACCTGAGGATGTCGCGACCAGCGCAATGCCTGTACTCATGACGCGACGCGGCGATCTGCATGGCAGAACACCGCGACAAGTTGCCTATCTGCAGCAGATTCAGGAGCATGACATCACTTTTGGTATCGGCCCTGCCGGTACCGGCAAAACTTATCTGGCCGTTGCAAGTGCGGTAGATGCGATGACGCGAGACCGCGTGAAGCGCATCGTGCTAGTGCGCCCAGCAGTTGAAGCCGGCGAACGCTTAGGTTTTTTACCCGGCGATTTAAACCAGAAGGTAGACCCATACTTGCGCCCCTTGTATGATGCGTTATACGATCTGGCAGGTTACGATACCGTAAATAAAATGTTTGAACGCGGTGCGATTGAAGTTGCACCATTGGCTTACATGCGCGGCCGCACTTTAAACCAGAGCTTTATCATTCTGGATGAAGCGCAGAACACGACGCCCGAGCAGATGAAGATGTTTTTAACGCGTATTGGCTTCGGCACCAAAGCTGTGATTACCGGAGATGTGACGCAAATCGACTTGCAGCGCCATCAGAAAAGCGGTCTGGTAGAAGCACAGAAAGTATTGAAAGATATCAAAGGCATTGCCATGACACACTTTTTATCAGGCGATGTCGTGCGTCATCCACTGGTACAGAAAATAGTGAATGCTTATGAAACCTATGAGCAAAACCACAGAGACTAAAATAAACTCTTTAAATTTAGGACAACAAAATGTCACCTGATAGATTTAAATTCACCAAATTAATGCAACGCATTCTAGGTGTTGTTGAACAGGCCGTGCTTATTATTATTGGGCTGGCAACTGTGTTTGCTGTGTTTCAAGCTGTCGGCCACATCTGGCAGGCGCGCACCATTACCGTCGGCGACATTCTGCTGCTGTTCCTCTATCTGGAAGTGATGACCATGCTCAATCACTACCTCAACGCAGGTACGTTGCCGGTAAGGTATCCGCTTTATATCGGCATTATTGCGTTAGCACGCTTCCTGGTGCTGGACATCAAAGAACTGGATGCGATGACGATGTTCGCACTGTCAGGCTCTATCCTGCTGATTTCCATATCCGTTCTGATCGTGCGTTACGGGCATGTGCGCTTTCCCTATACCGATGGCACTGACCTGCAATCCAAGATAGATAAGTAAGCAAAATGCCTAAACTAGACGCGAGCATTCAATTCGCCAGCGACGACAAAAACCTGCCGACGCCCAGCCAGTTTCGAAAATGGGCAAAAGCTGCGTTGCGCGTAGATACCGAAGTGACTATCCGCATCGTAGATGAGACCGAAGGTCGTGAACTTAACCACATATACCGCAATAAGGATTACGCGACCAATGTGCTGACGTTCCCGCTCACAGAAGAACCGCACCTCATGGGCGATATCATCATCTGTGCGCCGGTAGTCGCAAAAGAGACAAAAGAACAAAATAAAGACTTATTGGCACATTATGCACATTTAACCGTCCATGGCATTTTGCATTTGCATGGCTACGACCACGAAACCGATGCGCAGGCAGAACTGATGGAAGGTCTGGAGACTGCAATTGTCACAAAATTAGGGTATGCTTCGCCTTATCTCATTACAGAGGGTGCCTAAATGGCCGCCGACTCGGAAAAACCTGGTTTATTAGAACGTTTAAGTCACTTCCTACTTCGCGAACCTGAAGATCGCGAACAACTTGTAGAGCTGCTACACAGCGCCTACGAAAATAATCTGATGGATGCAGACTCGCTCGCCATGATTGAAGGCGTATTACAAGTGAGTGAAATGCAGGTGCGCGACATCATGATTCCGCGCTCACAGATGGATGTGATCGACATTACCGACCCCCCCGAAGTATTTATCCCGCACGTGATTGAAACCGCGCACTCGCGCTTTCCTGTCATTGAAGATAATAAAAACGATGTTATCGGTATTTTACTGGCCAAAGACTTGCTGCGTTATTACGCCGGCGAAGAATTTGAAGTACGCGACATGCTGCGTCCGGCCGTATTTATCCCGGAAGCAAAACGTCTCAATGTGCTGCTGAAAGAATTCCGCAGCAACCGCAATCACATTGCGATTGTAGTTGATGAATACGGCGGCGTAGCTGGCATGGTGACAATTGAAGATGTGCTGGAACAGATTGTCGGCGACATCGAAGATGAATATGACTACGATGAAGATGAAGATAATATTATTCAAAATGCCAATGGTCAGTATCGCGTTAAAGCTCTCACAGAAATTGCCGATTTCAATGAAATTATCGGCACCACACTAAGCGATGAAGAGTTTTCTACAATAGGCGGCCTTGTAGTTAACCAATTTGGTCATTTACCGAAGCGCAACGATGAAATATCGTTTAACGGTTTACACGTAAAAGTACTCCGTGCGGATAGTCGTCGCCTGCACAGCATACTTGTAGAAGTGCTTCCGGAAGTGGTTAAAGAAGATAAGGAATAACGCATACAGCCAGGCTCCAATAGTTCAAGTTCAGCATATTAAAAAAGTTGGAACTAAATTGTTATATATATGTTCATAGATTGTAATAAATTCAAATATTTATGTCTTTCAATAAACTGCATTGGAGCCTGTAATGAAATATGTCATCTATTTTTATCTAGCAATTTTGCAAGCATGTTTCATACAGGCTGCGGTTGCAGAAGAGTCACCTAGCAACAACACAGAAATTCCAACACTTGAACAGGACTTTGTGAACTCTATTAACAAATTCACAAAGGAGCAGATTATTGCCCAGTTCGGCGAACCGGCAAAAGCGGATGATGTAAAAATCAAGACTACAGGAAAAATTGTAGCTTCAATCTGGCAATATCACTTTATCAATACAGCAGTTGACGGTAGCTATTACGAAACAACCGAACTCGACTTTATTGATGACAAAGTAGTGATGGTCGCGTTCATGAATCATAACGGTGACGAAGGACCAGAAAACGCACAGCAGTTTCAGGTTCCAGGCAAATAAATATTTGTGAAAGCAACTTCCATTATTAATAAAAAAGGGCCTTAAGGCTCTTTTTTATTAATAATTGGATTATTTTTTCAAAGCATCACGAATTTCACGCAGCAGCAAAATATCTTCAGCTGTTGGCGCTGGAGGTGGTGCCGGCTCTGCTTTCTTCAAGCGGTTCATCTGTTTAACCAGCATAAAAATTACAAACGCCAGAATAATAAAGTTAATCAGGATAGTTAAAAAGTTGCCATATGCCAGCATAGGTACACCAGCCGCTTTCAGCGCTGCATAAGTACCGGCATTACCCTCAGGAATCGGCGCCATTGCCACAAACATATTGGTAAAATCGACATTGCCGATTACTCTACCGATAAGCGGCATAATAATATCACCTACCAGCGAATCAACGATTTTACCAAATGCCGCGCCGATAATGACACCTACGGCTAAATCCATCACATTGCCTCTTAAGGCAAAGGCTTTAAATTCAGATGCAATACTCATAAACACCCCTTTTGAAATTGGTTATCAGTTTATTCTACACACAGATTAAATATAGAAGTTATACAAGGGTTATGTCAATCAAATAAATCGATTCTGCGTTGGCATATAAACAAACTGTCATTTTTTGTTATCAACACTCATATCAAGCTACAATTCGTGCCATGCCATTATTTACAAAAAAATTATTAATAAAAGCACTTTTACTGCCAGCACTAGGCGCAATAAGCGTACTCGGTTTCGCTCCATTTTACTTTTACCCTATCAGCATCGCTTCGCTCATCGGTTTAATTTATGTCTGGCGCTCATGCGAGACGGCTAAGCAGGCGGCTTTTGTCGGTTTCATGTATGGCTTGGGGTTATTCGGTGTCGGCTTTTACTGGATTTATATCAGCCTGCACACTTATGGCAGCATGCCTGCGATTATGGCTGGCTTATGCACATTCTTACTGGCAGCATTTATGTCCCTGTTTACCGCTGCCACAGGCGCGCTAAGCAAACGTATTTCAGCGAATCAAAAACACGCATTCCTGATTGCAGTGCCGATATTCTGGGCGCTGGCTGACTGGGTCAGAAGCTGGATATTCACTGGATTCCCGTGGCTAACCATCGGCTACAGCCAACTGCCGCATAGCCCACTCGCAGGTTACATACCACTGATTGGCATATACGGTGTTTCGTTGATTACCGTACTGGTTGCGAGTCTGACCAGCACCTTGTTTACCAAGAACCTGCCGGCTTCTTGCAAACGCGGAGCATTGATTGCTCTGCTGGCAATCGTCATCGCGGGCGGACTTTTGAAGCTGATTGAATGGACAAAACCACACAACCCGCCAATCAGCGTCAGCCTATTACAGGGCAATATAGACCAAGCCATTAAATGGGCACCGGAAATAGCCGAGCACACTTTAAACCAATACCTGGTGATGGCCGAACAAAGCTCGTCAAAACTGATCATCATGCCGGAAACCGCAATGCCGGTTTTATCCAGCAACATGCCGCCAGAGATGCTCACGCGCATGAAGCAGCACGCAATAAAAAATAAAGGTGACATTCTGGTTGGCATGGTTGAACGCGAGAACGGCGAGTACTTCAACAGCGTGCTAAGTTTTGGTTCAGCAGAAACTGCGGTTTACCGTAAATCCCATCTGGTGCCGTTTGGCGAATTTATTCCATTCAAAATGGTTTTTGGCTGGATCTACCGTGACTGGCTCAACATGCCATTAAGCGACTTGTCGCGTGGCAGCACTCATCAACAACCAATGCAGGTTGCCGGAGAAAAAGTTGCAATCAACATTTGCTACGAAGATGTTTTCGGCGAAGAAATCATTCGCCAGTTACCGGCAGCAACACTTCTGGTCAATGTCAGCAACGATGCATGGTATGGCGAGTCATTCGCGGCTGAGCAGCATATGCAATTTTCACAGGCACGCGCACTCGAAACCGGCCGCATGATGCTGCGCGCTACCAACACAGGCGCTACCGCTATCATTGACAATAAAGGCCATGTTATTGCCCATGCACCCCACTTTGTACAGACTACGCTGGATGGCACTGCACAGGGCTACACGGGCACTACCCCTTATGTACGCTGGGGCAACTGGCCGTTTGTAATATTGAGCTTTATCACGATTATTCTGCTATGGCGACGTAACGCTATGGTTCACAAGTAGTTTCGCACATAATGTTGATCAGTAAAGCCTATTGCTAGACCGCAAAACAAAGTAAAATTGCATTTTTTGCCAACACCAACCAACAAATCATGGCTTTAACATTTCAAGAGATTATTCTCACCCTGCAAAAATACTGGAGCGACAAAGGCTGTGCCTTGCTGCAATCATACGACATGGAAGTCGGCGCAGGCACTTCACACACAGCTACGTTCTTGCGCTCATTAGGCCCTGAGCCATGGAAAGCAGCCTATGTACAGCCTAGCCGCCGCCCAAAAGATGGCCGCTACGGCGAGAACCCAAACCGTTTGCAGCATTACTACCAGTTTCAGGTGGTGTTGAAACCAGCACCGGCTGACATTCTGGAACTGTATCTGGGCTCACTGGAAGCACTCGGTTTTGACCTTAAAAAGAATGATATCCGCTTTGTGGAAGATGACTGGGAAAACCCGACTCTAGGCGCATGGGGCTTAGGCTGGGAAGTATGGCTGAACGGCATGGAAGTGACGCAGTTCACGTATTTCCAGCAAGTTGGTGGGATTGACTGTAAACCGATCACGGGTGAAATCACCTACGGCCTGGAACGTTTAGCCATGTATCTGCAAGGGGTAGACAATGTTTACAACCTGACCTGGACAGAGGGTTTGAGCTATGGCGACGTCTACCTGCAAAACGAACAGGAACAAAGCGCATACAACTTTGAACATTCAGATGCAGACTTCCTGTTTACTGCGTTCAACGCCCACGAAAAGCAAGCCAAGCACTTGATGGAAAACCAACTGGCACTGCCAGCTTACGAGCAGGTATTAAAAGCTGCACATACATTCAACCTGCTGGATGCACGCGGTGCAATTTCCGTCACCGAACGTGCCGGCTATATTGGCCGTATCCGCAACCTGGCGCGTTCTGTTGCCGCGAGCTATCTGGATAGCCGCGCGAGACTTGGTTTTCCAATGGCGCCTAAGGACTGGGCAGATGAAGTGCTGGAAAAGCTATCTCTAGAAAAATCATCTAAAGAAAAGCTCGAAAAAGATAAGAAGGTTGCTTAAAAAATGTCGCAAAATAATCTGTTAGTAGAACTATTCGTAGAAGAACTGCCGCCAAAGGCACTCAAAAAACTGGGGGAATCTTTCAGCAGCACGCTATTTGATACATTAAAAGCACAAGGCCTCACTGCTGAAAATTCGGTAACGACTTCATTTGCATCGCCGCGCCGCCTTGCAGCGCACATTACCGCTGTTGCATCCCAAGCTGCTGATAAACAAATTTCACAAAAACTGATGCCGGTAAGCGTGGGTTTGGATGCTACTGGCAATGCCACACCTGCCTTGATTAAGCGCCTGAATGGCATGGGTCTGGATGAATCTGCTGTTGCGCAGCTTACAAGACAAATGGATGGCAAAAACGAAGCCTTGTTTTTAGACGTTACGCAAAAAGGCGCAGCGTTAAACGATGGTTTGCAAAAAGCGGTTGAAGAAGCGATCCAGAAATTACCGATTCCTAAAGTCATGACTTACCAGTTGGCTGACGGCTGGAGCAGCGTCAACTTCGTGCGCCCTGCGCATGGTTTGGTTGCATTGCACGGCAACGACGTTATCGCGATCAGTGTACTAGGCCTCGCTGCCCGCAATACCACACAAGGTCACCGTTTCGAAGCAACAAACCCAACCGTTACCATTACCAACGCTGACACTTACGCAGAGCAACTCAAAACAGAAGGAGCTGTGATTGCAAGTTTTGCTAAGCGCCGTGCTGAAATTGAGCGTCAATTAACCACAGCAGCAGCCAAGCAGAACCTGAAACCGATTGAAGATGACGCCTTGCTGGATGAAGTTACCGCACTTGTAGAGCGCCCGAATGTGCTGCTGGGTCAGTTTGAAGAGGTTTATTTAGAGGTTCCGCAGGAATGTCTGATTCTGACCATGAAAGCAAACCAGAAGTATTTCCCTCTACTGGATGCGAACGGCAAACTCACTAACAAGTTCCTGATTGTTTCAAACATCAATCCGGCAGACCCGTCTGCGGTGATTGGCGGCAATGAGCGTGTAGTGCGCCCTCGTCTCGCGGATGCCAAGTTCTTCTTTGACCAAGATCGCAAAAAAACGCTGGAATCACGCATTACCAGCCTGGGCAAAGTGGTTTACCACAACAAGCTTGGCTCACAAGGTCAGCGTACTGAACGCGTAGGCGCGATTGCAATCGCTATCGGCAATAAAATTGGTGGCGCAGATCTGGCTTCAAAAGCCGGCTTGGCTGCTCAGTTGGCAAAAACCGATTTGATTACCGACATGGTAGGTGAATTCCCGGAACTTCAAGGCATCATGGGGCGCTATTATGCGCAACATGAAGGCTTGGATAATGATGTCGCTTTTGCGATTGAAGACCACTACAAACCACGTTTTGCCGGTGATGATCTGCCCCGCAATTCTGTGGGTATCGCGGTTGCATTGGCTGACAAACTGGAAACTTTGGTTGGCTTGTTCAGCATCGGCGAAAAACCAACCGGTGATAAAGACCCGTTTGCACTGCGCCGTCAGGCATTGGGTATTATCCGCATGCTGATTGAAAATAAATTAGCGCTACCATTTGAACAGCTTATTAAAGATGTACTGTCTGCATTTGACAGCCAGTCTTCTGACAGCACAACTACCGTTGCTGCGATTAAAGAGTTTTGCTTTGATCGTTTAAGCGTGAACTTGCGCGAAAACGGCGCAACTCCACAGGAAGTAGATGCGGTGTTATCGCTTGACCCGGCACTATTGAGCGAGATACCGCAACGCCTGACTGCGGTGCGCACCTTTGCAGCACTGGCAGAAGCACCAGCACTTGCTGCTGCCAACAAACGTGTAAGCAACATACTGAAAAAAGTTGAAGGCGAAGTGCCGGCACAAGTAAATGCAAGCCTGCTGCAAGAACCGGCAGAAATCGCATTGAATACAGCATTGAGTAAAGTAAAACCGGATGCTGATACACTGTTTGAAAGCGGCGATTACACGGCTTCGCTCAAGGCGCTGGCAGCACTGAAAGCGCCGGTGGATGACTTTTTTGACAATGTAATGGTCAATGCTGAAAATCCTGCGCTTAAAGCAAATCGTTTGGGATTGCTGGCTACATTACATCAAACTATGAACCGCGTAGCGGATTTGTCTAAACTAGCGGGCTAATCAGCGCACTCATGATGAAATTGGTGAATCTATGAAATTAGTGATACTGGATAGAGACGGCGTTATTAATGAAGATAGCGACAATTTCATCAAAAACCCAAATGAGTGGATTCCTATTCCCGGCAGTCTGGAAGCGATTGCATTACTGAATCAGTCTGGATATCGAATAGCAATTGCGACTAATCAGTCCGGCGTCAGCCGTGGATTGTTCGACATGGCAACACTTAACAGTATTCATGACAAGATGCATCGCGAGTTGGCGACTGTCGGTGGTCGTATTGATGCCGTGTTTTACTGTCCGCACTCGGCCGATGATAACTGCGATTGCCGCAAACCTAAAACCGGTATGATCAAGGAAATCGCAAGGCGCTTTTCAGTAGAACTGGACCAGGTATTTGCTGTTGGCGATGCTTTGCGTGACTTACAGGCTTTCTCAAACTCCGGTTGCCGGACAATTCTGGTACTCACCGGCAAAGGTAAAGATACAATTGCCAATGGCGGTTTGCCTGAGAACATTATTATCTGCGCAGACTTAAGCGAGGCAGTGCACCACATTATTTCAGCAGGTAATTGATTTCCAACTTTTATGTTACTTTTACGCTCAATTTTATTTTTCATAGGTCAGGTCATTACCGCCCCAATATTCACGCTGATTGCATTTCTTGCATTACCGCTTAATCCCGTCACCCGCAACGTGCTGATTTCGGGTTGGGCGCGCAGCATGATCTGGTGGCTGCGCATCACCTGTAATATCCGCCATGAAGTGACCGGACTGGAGAATCTGCCTCAATCACCC
>JBFZCQ010000063.1:0-2641 GCA_041307905.1 Methylotenera sp. | reverse complement strand
TGGCGCCGTTATCAAAACTAATCGTTGCTTTGGTAGGTTTGTGTTTCATAGCATTTCTATTGTAATAATTGTCAGTTGTCGCGATTATACTTTATTGGCGCGTTCGCATGAACGATGTGCGCTTTTTTACGCCTGGTAGATTGCGCCAAGAATTCGTGCACCTTTTGCACCCGTAACTTCAGGCAGGTTGCCTGTCTGCTGATGCAGACATTGTCTGGCCAACCATGCAAATGCGATTGCTTCAGCCCAATCAATACCGATACCCAATTCGTCAACATTGTTTAGTTTTATATCGCCGAGCAGAGATTGCAGTTGCCGAACCAATAAACTATTTTTTGCGCCGCCGCCACATAAATAAACTTCATCAACAGCACCGCAATGCTCCATCAGCGAACAATGAATCGAACATGCAGTAAGTTCAAGCAATGTGCGTGCCACATCGTTGGGTTTGTAGTTGGTATGGTTGAGGAAATTATTTAACCAAAAATAGTTAAACAAATCTCGTCCGGTACTTTTGGGAGGGGGCAGAGAGAAGTAAGGGTCTGACAGCATTTGTGATAGCAGAGGTTCAATTACATTGCCGGTGCTAGCCCAAGCCCCGTCTGCGTCGTAGTCTAAATTAAGATGCTGTTTGATCCATGCATCTAAAAGCATGTTGCCTGGGCCGGAGTCAAACCCGAATGTATCCCCGCAGCTTGCAAGAAAAGTAATATTGGCGATGCCGCCAATATTAATAATAGCGCGATTAATATCAGGATGTGCAAAGATTGCTTTGTGAAAAGCGGGCACTAATGGTGCACCCTGCCCACCGGCGGCAATGTCCCTGCTTCTGAAATCAGCAATTACTTTAATTTGTGTAAGTTCAGCCAGCAGGGCAGGATTGCCAATTTGCATGGTAAATCCCAAGTCCGGTCTATGCCTGATAGTTTGGCCATGGCAGCCAATAGCTGTTATGCTATGAGCTGTAATATTGGCATCTTGCAGCAGCTTTGTAACGCCATCGGCGTACAATCGGGCCAGCGTATTAGCCATGAGGGCTGTAGTCTCGAGTTCATTTTCAGCGGGGTGCTGCAACGCCAGAATTTCAGTACGCAGAGAAGCTGGATAACTAAGAAAGTGGGTATATAAAACTTGAAATTGTTGATCCGCTTCGAACTCAACTAGCGCAACATCAACACCATCCAGACTGGTACCAGACATGAGTCCGATGAAAAGCTCGCCAGCCATAATGATGTTATCCGTGAATTAACAGAATTATTCTAATGCCGCGATGTTGCTTGAACTTAGCAATCTGAGTTGCGCTGTGAGCTGATTGCTGATGCTATCAAACAACGGCTTGTTGCGCGCCTCTATGACATTAGATTTAGGTAAAGCAACCTTCATAGGGTCGTAATGCTTACCGTTAAGCAAGAATTCATAATGCAAGTGCGGTCCGGTTGCTGTGCCTGTCATACCAACAAATCCAATAATCTCACCTTGCGATACTTTTGCACCGCGACGTAGTCCTGCCATAAAACGTGAAAGATGGCCGTAAACGGTAGTTACGCCATTGTTATGTTTAAGCACAATGACATTGCCGTAACCGCCTTTTTTGCCCACAAAATCAACCACTGCATCACCGGATGCTTTAATACGTGTACCCGTAGGTGCTGCCATGTCAACACCTTTATGGGCGCGCATTCTTTGTAAAACCGGGTGAAAGCGTGCCACACTAAAACCAGAACTTACGCGAGTGAATTCCAACGGGGAGCGTAAAAAGGATTTATGCAGGCTTTTACCATCGGGTGTGTAATATTGCATCTGATTATCCTGGCCGCGATAACCAATCGCACGGTAAGTTTTGCCATTATTGATAAATTCAGCGGCTAATACATTGCCGGTTTTAATTAACTCGCCCTGATGATAGCTACCTTCATAAATCAAGTTAAAGCGGTCGCCGCGTCGTAAATCTGTATGAAAGTCGATTTCACTCTCAAATATACCGGCAAGTTGAATCGCAACATGATCAGGAATGTTGGCCGCATCGGTTGCGCCAAACAAAGAGCTGGTAATGTTTGCTGATTTTAAAATCGGTCGTACTTCAAGCTGAAGAAGCTGCTTTTTAGCTTCATATCCGTTAGTGGTTTTGTGAATAGTGATGTATTGATCAGCATTCAATTGATATTCAAAACTGATTAAATTGCCGTCGATATCTGTTTCAGACTCTATTTGTTTGCCCGGAATCAGTGCTTTTGCAATTTCACTGGCGGTTTGATCGTTGCGGATGAAATCATGCGCATCACGGTTACGTATATTAAGGCGTGACAATATACTTTGTAGGGTATCGTCTCGACGAACGAAATCTTTGTACCAGAAATTTTGTGTGGTATTTTGCATTAAACCTGCAGCATCTTCAGCAGGTAAAGATATTTCTTCCAGAACCGTTTCGGTTGGAATGCTGCCAGTGAGAGTTTGCGGTGCAATACCAAAAGCGGCGAAGATGCCAAACAATGGCAAGCATGAAATAGCCAAAATCCAGCGTAATTTAAGCTTACGTTCAGCTTTACGTGTGTTTTGCGCTAAAATAAGCGTTTTAGTTGAATTGTTTTGATTGAGCTCGTTAATATCCACGGGCTTGCCTTCGAAATTTTGTTACGGCCAC
>JBFZCQ010000062.1:0-3834 GCA_041307905.1 Methylotenera sp. | reverse complement strand
GTCATGCGTCATGCAGCGGCCTTCATCTTTGCAGTTCTCATTGCCGCCGCATTGAGTTGCGTCAATCTGCTCATCAACTGCATTGATAATTTCAGATACTGAAATATCGCTGTAGGGTTTTGCCAGATTGTAACCACCGCCAGGTCCGCGCACGCTTTTTACAAGGCCTTTGCGACGTAATTTGCTGAATAGCTGTTCCAGATAAGAAAGCGAAATGTCCTGACGTTCACTAATCGCAGCTAATGTCACCGGCTTATTATCGTCGGCATCCTGAATTTCGTTTAATGCCAGATCCAGCATTGCGGTGACGGCAAATCGACCTTTAGTAGTTAAGCGCATAATCTTCGACTTTATAAAATATCAATAGTGAACATGCATTGTAGAATACCTTACAATTTTAGTCAACTATTATGCGCGTGAGTTCACTGTAACTGCTTATTTTTTATTCTTGGCTCTTGGCGGGTTTTTTCTGGGCGACTTTTACGTCGAAGGCTTCACCTACTTCGGTATCTGTTTCAACGTCCATATTCAGCCTATCTAACTGCGCCTGCAGGTTCTGCAGAGTTGCATCTTGCTTGGCTGCATGATCTAAAAGTGAGTGAATGGCCTTGATCATCGGGTCATTTTCATCGTTACCGACTGCGTAAGCCGCAAAACCGATTTTGTGTGCGGTGGCTTCACGTTGCTTGGATTTTTCCTCTTCCAGAATGCGTGCCGGAATGCCAACAGCTGTTGCGTTTGCTGGCACGTCCTTCACTACAACTGCATTTGAACCTATCTTGGCGCCTTCACCTATGGTAATCGGGCCGAGTACTTTAGCGCCGGCACCAATAACAACGCCTGATTCCAGTGTTGGGTGGCGTTTACCTTTGTTCCAGGAGGTGCCGCCCAAGGTTACACCATGATAAAGTGTGCAGTCATCACCGATTACTGCGGTTTCACCAATCACAACACCCATGCCGTGATCAATAAATACGCGGCGGCCGATAGTTGCTCCAGGGTGAATTTCAATTCCGGTAATCCAGCGGCCAATGTGGGAGCAAAATCGTCCGAACCAGAAGAAGTCTTTCTTCCATAACCAATGGCTGAATCTGTGCATGAGCAACGCATGCACGCCAGGGTAGGTGGTAAGGATATCCCAGTGTGTGCGTGCCGCAGGGTCGCGCTCAAATACAATTGAGATGTCTTCTTTAATATGATTAAACATTTTTATATTATGCCACAAATCTATAGTTGACTAAAATACTAGGTTTAATATTTGGTGTGTTTTTTTGGAGTTACCGATAAAGTTAAAATGCCCCTCAGCAAATTGACTTCTTCTTTTTCCAGTTTTGCTCGTGCATAAATGCGGCGGATGCGTTCGCTAAGTTTCTTAGGCGCACTTGGGTTCAGATAGCCGATTTTGATCAGTGTATCTTCCAAGTGGGCGTAAAGTCCTTCAAGTGCTTCATTGGTGGCGAGTTCAGTGGCAGAAGTATCAACTTCCAGCGTACCTTCAGTAATCGCCATACGAATCTCGTAACTCATGACTTGTACGGCTGCTGCCAGATTGAGTGATGAATATTCTGGGTTGGCTGGAATCATGGCCAGTAACTGGCAGCAATCTAGCTCAGCATTCGAAAGACCGCTCATTTCGGTACCAAACACCAATGCGACTGGCTGGTTAGTTGCAATTTGCACTGCGCGTGCAGCGCCTTCTCGCACATTGACCAGTTCATGGGAGATTTGTCTTTTGCGCGCACTCATGCCAATCGCGAATGCGCAGCCGGTTAATGCTTCGGATAAACTACCGCATACGATGGCACTTTCCAGCAAATCGGCGGCACCGGTAGCGAGGGACGTTGCCTGTGGATCAGGAAAGTGCAGCGGGTTTACCAGATACAGATGCTGCAAACCCATGGTTTTCATAGCTCGCGCGGTTGAGCCGATATTGCCAGGATGGCTGGTCTGGCATAATACGACGCGAATGTTGTTAAAGATGTTTTGGTTATCCAATTGAGTGCCTGACGCAGTAGATGATTCTTAACACTTGATTTGGTGTTAAGGTCAATAAAAGTTAAAATAGCATTTTATCAGTTCTTTAAGAAAATCTAGTCATGCATCCAATGCTAATCAACGCAGTTAAAGCCGCCCGTGAAGCTGGCCGTATTATCAACCGTGCATCTCAGGATGTCGGATCAATCACAGTGCAATCCAAAACTTATAACGACTTTGTAAGTGATGTAGACCGCGCTGCTGAGCAGGCGATTATCGATATCCTTAAAGATGCTTACCCGGATCATGGTTTTTTAGGTGAAGAAAGCGGTGAGAGCAATCAGGATGCTGAAAATATCTGGATTATCGATCCGCTCGACGGCACGACCAATTTCCTGCATAGCTTTCCGCAATACTGTATTTCAATTGCATTGCAGCAAAAAGGTGTGCTGACGCAGGCCGTAATTTATGACCCGGTGCGTAATGATCTGTTTACTGCAACCAAAGGTCGCGGTGCGTTTCTGAATGACAAGCGTATCCGTGTAACCAATCGCAGCAAATTGCAGGATTCACTGATTTCTACCGGTTTCCCGTTCCGTGATTTCACGCATCTAGATACCTATATGGATATGTTGAAAGACATGATTAAAAAAACCACCGGTATCCGCCGTCCAGGTTCAGCAGCGCTGGACTTGGCTTATGTTGCAGCTGGCTGGGTTGATGGTTTCTTTGAAATCAATCTGTCAACCTGGGATATTGCTGCCGGTGGTTTGCTGGTGCAGGAAGCTGGTGGTATTGTCGGTGACTTTGAAGGCAATGAAAGCTGGTTGAAAACCGGCAATATCGTTGCGGGTAACCCAAAAGTATTTGCGCAGATGTTGCAGACACTGAGTCCGCATTTGACCGATAGCCTTAAAACGCCCAAGTAATCAAGCTCAAGTAATTAGTTAGTAAATTAATCTTTAAAATTACCTTCAGCATCTGCCCTTCAGTGACAGATGCTATTTCTAGCATTTAAACTTCATATATGTCTTGTTGAAATTTCTGGATTGCATGGCATTGCGTTAAACTTTTTATCTTCCCTGATCATCTTATTAAATCAGTTCAGGCATGGTTGGTCAGCTATCACCATCAAACACTAATAGACTTTGGAACTATAAGAAATATGAAAAAGAACGTGAGTCGGAATTTGAATGGTATAGAGCAGGTGTTTGAGCAATGCGCCCAGCAGCAAGATTACGCACAACAATTAATTACTGATCTTATTGCTGAAATCAGGCCGGCCAAACCAGATCAAACCGAGCTTGCGGTAAAAGCAATACAAGCGCTTTGCTACTTGCTCACTTCAGATCCGCAGAAATCTGAGTTGCTGCGTGAGGCGGTTTTGCAGTTATTGAGTGAGAGTAAACCAATTACCTTGTTTTTAATCTCACGGCACTCTGTATTTACCAGCTTCTTTTCTGAAATGCGCAGGCGTATCTCACATAAATTGCTGCCAGATGCTATCAATCGAGAGTATCTGATTGATTTGTTCACTTTGTTTTTCAACGAAACGACGGATGAGCAGTGGGTAAGTGCAGTACCAGAAGATGTGTGGGCACAATTGACTCAGGCTATGCGTTTCGATTTAGCGGATAAAGCGCTCACTCATACTTGCCAGCAAAATTTATTTGCAGCTTCGCAAGTGCTGTCTTACCGTATTGCCGCGCTTGGTCTTGAGCCGGAGTTGTTGCGTAATTACCCTGACCTAGAGCAGCACAGTTCTCCTTTTGTGATGCAGCAAAGTGAATTAGCACAAGTTTTGGGCGAGCAGGCTGATCAAGCCGGCCAGATTGATATCAAGCATATCCTGGTAATGCT
>JBFZCQ010000061.1:0-6754 GCA_041307905.1 Methylotenera sp. | reverse complement strand
CTTGGCATCGGCGGTGGTGGCATACTTGTGCCGGTGCTGACCACGATATTCATCTATCAGGGATTTGCTGTCGATAACGTGGTGCATGTCGCGCTTGGCACTTCCATGGCCTGTATCATGGTGACATCTTTTTCTAGTATGCGGGCACATCATACCAATGGCGCGGTGATCTGGCAGCTGGTAAAAACGATGGCACCTGCCATTGTGCTTGGTACTTTCCTGGCGACATTCATCGCTGCACAAATCAGTTCTAAAGGCCTGGCAATATTCTTTTCTGTGTTTATGGCTTATGTGGCATCACAAATGTTTCGCAGCAAAAAAATGCATGCATCCGGTACTCATGCCAGCAAAGTCGAATTGAGTCTGGTTGCATTGGGTATCGGCGCCATATCCGCATTGGTATCTATCGGCGGCGGCTCACTTGCGGTGCCTTATCTGACCTGGCGTAATATTGATATTCGCAAGGCCATTGGCACTTCTGCGGCACTTGGTTTCCCAATCGCTGTTGCCGGTACGCTGGGTTATCTGATTAATGGGTTTGTAGCCGGTAATATAAACACAAAATATAATCTAGGCTTTGTTTATTTGCCGGCAGTACTGCTGGTGACTATCCCGAGTTTTTTTACTGCACCGATTGGCGCGAGACTGACTCAAGCCTTGCCAGTACAGGCTTTGAAGAAGATTTTTGGTGTGTTGCTAGTGCTGTTGAGCGTGAAGATGCTGCTTTCTTTACTTTAAAAGTATTCCGATTAACCCGTCTTAAGTTTTTTTTCTATTAACTGCAGATTCTGTGTCTGCAGTTTGTCTGCTTCAATAAACATCTTTTTGATGTCATCTTCTGCAATCATGCGTTTTGCAATCTGGCCGCAAACCAGTTCGCAAAGCTCATATATGCTCGGGTCTGCAATACTGTAGAACACACAGTTGCCACGTGATTCACGCTTGACCAGATCATACTGGCTCAGCAGGGATAAGTGTTTTGAAACATTGGCTTGCGTACAGCCCGATATCTCGGTGAGTTGCCCTACATTTTTTTCTCCGTTACGCAGCGCGTTCAATACTTTTAGCCGCATTGGCTCAGCCAGCGCCTTAAAGTATTTTGCTACATACTCAAGTGAGCGGTCATTTAATGCACTCATTTTTAATTCCATAGTAAATTTATTTTTCAGGTTTCATTATACATAAATATTACATATTGACTATATAACTATATAGTTATATATTGCAAGTAAATATTAATAAACAACAATATTTTCTTAAAGGAAGAATTGTTTTGATCCAATTATTCAAAGTCACGTTATTAAAGTTCAAGCCATTAAAGCTAGTGCTGGTTTCGTTTTACCTGACAAGCTTCGGCATTAATGTTCTAGCTGATTCTTTGCAAACCTTCACTGTTGCGCAGTCAAACGCAGAGCAGTTTATTACGGTAGAAGGCTCAATTGAAGCGGTGAAGGGCAGCTTGCTGGCACCACAGGTGTCAGGAAGCATTACTGTTTTAAATGTAAAAGCCGGTGATCAGGTGAAGGCTGGTCAGGTTCTGGCACGTATTGATACGCGTATTGCGAATCAGCAGGCGGTTGCAAATCAGGCGCAGGTTGCGGCGGCGCGGGCGCAGTTAAGTGCTGCACGTCAGGAATATGAGCGAAAAAAACGCCTGCATGAAAAACAATATATCAGTCAGGCGGCGCTGGAGCGTGCAGAATCAGATTACAAGACAGCTGAAGCGCAGACCAAAGCAGAGTTGGCGCAAACAGGCATGGCAAATGTACAGAGTGGCTTGCACACGGTAACCGCACCTTATGCAGGAGTTGTGGCAGAAGTCATGACCGAGCAGGGTGATATGGCGATGCCGGGTAAACCCTTGCTTGCACTTTATGATCCTAAAGAAATGCGTGCGATAGTGAATGTGCCGCAAAGCCAGATAGCGAGCATTAAAGCCAGTGGCAGTATTAAGCTAACAATCCCAGCTGCAGCAGAATTCGAGCGCAGCGTTACTGTGACTAAAATTACCGTACTGCCGACCGCTGATGCGGTAACCAATAGTGTGAAGGTGCGCTTGCTGTTGCCGCAAAATTTAAGCAGCGTGAGCCCGGGCATGTTTGCGCGGGCGCAACTGCCAATGACTTCTCCCAAGCTGCAAAATCAGATTTATATTCCGTTGCAAGCTGTTATCAAACGCAGTGAGTTAATTGCAGTATATGTGGTTGATGCGCAGGGCGATCCGCAGTTGCGTCAGGTAAGAATAGGACGTAAACAGGGCGATAATGTGGAGATTTTAGCCGGCTTGTACTCAGGTGAAAAGATAGCACTTAGCCCGATTGCAGCCGCAAACTTTAAAACGAAAAAGTTACTGAAGAAATAACAGCATATGCACGATAACAACACACAAAATGCGGCTGGCTTGAGTGCAAAAGAATTGGGCGTCTCAGGTCGTATCGCCAGATACTTCCAGACCGCACAGATTACTCCGCTGATTGCAGTGGTTGCAATGCTGCTTGGTCTGTTCGCAGTGCTGGTAACGCCACGCGAAGAAGAACCGCAGATCAACGTGACAATGGCAAATGTACTGATTCCGTTTCCGGGTGCTTCGGCTAAAAATGTCGAACAGATGGTTGCCGTGCCTGCCGAGCAGGTGTTATCGCAGATTGCCGATGTTGAGCATGTGACTTCGGTTTCGCGCCTTGGTATGGCAATCATCACGGTGCAGTTTGAGGTAGGTGTGCCACGCACCGAGGCACTGGTACGCCTATATAACACCATTCAATCTAATCAGGATTGGCTGCCGAAAAATCTTGGGGTGGGTGAGCCTATCGTTAAGCCTAAAGGCATAGACGATGTGCCTATTCTCACTGCCACGTTATATACCAAAAATCTGCAGCAGGGCGCGTATGAACTCGAGCGTGTAGCACATGCGCTGGAAGCTGAAATCAAACATGTAAAAGGTACACGTGAGGTGGTCACGCATGGCGGACCTGGTCGTACTGTCAACATCATGCTTGATCCAGCCAAAATGGCAGCCGCTAATATAACGGTTGAAGCTATGCGCAGGGCATTGCAATCAGCAAATATGGGCGCGCCGATGGGTGAAGTCATCAGTAATAATCAGGCAGTCGCGGTGGAAGTAGGTAAATACCTGGCAGATGCGCAAGATGTAGCCGAGTTAGTCGTAGGCTTGCATGATGGGCAGCCGGTTTACATGGGTGAAGTCGCTGAGGTGGCCGATGGCCCGCCTCCAGCGGAGCGTTATGTGTGGTACGGTGAAGCCGGCAGTAAAGATGAGCATCCGGCGGTCACGATCAGCGTAACCAAGAAGCCAGGTCAGAATGCGGTGGAAGTCGCTGATGCAGTCATCAGTCAGATTGATAGCCTGAAAAATGTACTGATTCCAGCCGGTGTTGAAGTCAAAATCACCAGAAACTACGGCGAAACCGCCAATGAAAAAGCGCAGAAGCTGATACAGAAACTGATTTTTGCAACATCTGCTGTGGTGCTGCTTGTTTTTATTGCGCTCGGCCGCCGTGAGGCGATGATTGTCGGCACCGCGGTAATCCTTACATTGACGGCTACGCTTTTTGCCTCTTGGGCATGGGGCTTTACGCTCAATCGTGTGTCATTGTTTGCGCTGATCTTCTCCATCGGTATTCTGGTGGATGATGCGATTGTCGTAGTGGAGAATATTCATCGCCATATGAAGCTTAGCCCGGATGCGAGGCTGACGGAAATTATCCCCGTTGCTGTAGATGAAGTCGGCGGCCCGACCATATTGGCAACACTTACCGTGATTGCAGCCTTGCTGCCTATGGCATTTGTCAGCGGATTGATGGGCCCGTACATGAGCCCGATTCCTATCAATGCCAGCATGGGCATGCTGATTTCACTGGCGGTGGCTTTCGTGGTTACGCCATGGTTATCACGGCTTTGGCTGCGTCATGCACAGCATGAAGATGCGTTGACTAAACGTATCTCACCGTTATTTGTGCGTTTATTTACGCCTTTTCTAGATGAACAATCCGGTAAAAAGAATCGACGCAAACTGAGTTTTGCCGTGCTTGGCTTGATTCTGATTTCACTGGTGCTGCCGGTAGCGCAACTGGTGGTCATGAAAATGCTGCCGTTTGATAATAAATCCGAGTTTCAGGTGGTGGTGGATATGCCGGCAGGAACGCCGCCGGAAAAAACCGCAAGCGTACTGCATGCCATGACAGCTTATTTATCTACCGTGCCTGAAGTGACCAATTATCAGGCTTACGTTGGCCTTGCTGCACCTATAAATTTTAATGGCCTCGTGCGTCAGTATTATTTACGCAGTGGCGGTGAATTGGGTGATATACAGGTGAATCTTGTAGACAAACATGACCGTGACGAGCAGAGCCATGCCATTGCAGGCAGAGTCAGGCCGCATTTGCAGAAAATTGCTAAAGACTTGGGTGCTAATGTGAAAGTGGTAGAAGTGCCACCGGGGCCGCCAGTGATTTCACCAATCGTGGCAGAAGTTTACGGTCCTGATGATGCGGATAGATTAAAGCTGGCAAGGCAGGTGCGTAATGTGTTTGAAGGCACGGCAGGTATTGTAGATGTAGATGATAGCGGAATTGTTGATACCCAAAAGATCGAGTTGATCGTAGACCGTAAAAAAGCTGCGCTCCTAGGCGTGCCTCAATCTGCGGTAGTGGCTACTTTACGTGCCGGCTTGGCAGGTGATGATGTGACTCATCTGCATGATGCCAGTAAATACCCGACTGCAACACGGCTGCGTTTACCAGTTGCGGCGCAAAGTAATATTGAAGAGTTGCTCAAACTTTCAGTAGCTACTGCTAACGGTAAACTGGTGCCGATACGTGAACTGGTGACGGTTGAAAATACCCTGCGTGAGCAGCCTATCTATCATAAGGATCTGCTCCCGGTAAATTATGTCATGGCCGACATGGCCGGCAAGCTGGATAGCCCATTGTACGGTTTGTTCAGCATGCGTAAAGCTGTGGGCGCAATAGCCGCTCCCGGTGACAGCAAATTAGATGAATATTTCATTAAGCAGCCATCTGATAACCAGCGCGGTTATGCCATCAAATGGGATGGTGAATGGCAGGTGACTTACGAAACCTTCCGTGACATGGGCGCTGCCTATGCGGTTGGCCTAATATTGATTTACCTGCTGGTAGTAGCGCAGTTCGGTTCGTACCTGACACCGCTGATTATCATGGCGCCGATTCCGCTCACGATTATTGGCGTGATGCCGGGTCATGCGTTGCTAGGTGCGCAATTTACCGCAACTTCGATGATCGGCATGATCGCGCTCGCTGGCATTATCGTCAGAAACTCGATTTTGCTGGTGGACTTTATCAATCTGGAAGTTGCAGCAGGTAAGCCGTTTAAAGAAGCCGTCGTCAGCTCTGCTATCACACGTGCGCAGCCGATTATGCTGACGGCTTTTTCGGCCATGCTGGGCGCATTTTTTATTCTGGATGACCCGATATTTAACGGGCTGGCGATTTCATTAATATTCGGTATTTTTGTGTCAACACTGCTGACTTTAATGGTTATCCCGCTGCTGTATTTTGTAGCATACCGTCATAAGTTTGCTTAATAGAATTTTATTAATAGGAGAATTAAATATGACTTCATGGAAACTTGTTCGAGTGATTGCCGGGATGCTGATATTGCTGTCATTGGCATTAGGCGTGCAGGAAAGCCCGCTGTTTGTGAGCCAGTACTGGCTATACTTTACCGCTTTTATTGGCATTAATCTTCTGCAAAGTGGCTTTACTGGCTGGTGCCTGATGGAAAACATCATGCGCAAGCTTGGGGCTAGCTCAGGTTGCTAATTATGCCAATACGTCGCTCCGTTCAGTTTTCATTATTACTGTTGGTATTAGCTGCGGGTCAGGCACATGCGTTTGACTTGCTCGATGCCTGGCATGCTGCCCGGACGCAAGATCCGGCGTTTGCTGCAGCACGTGCAGCAGCTAATGCCGGACGCACCAAGAGCTTACAGGCAGATGCACTAACAAGCCCGCAACTGACATTGAATGCCGGTGCTGCAGGTGTCAGTAACGATAACAAAATCACTGATGCACGATTTTCAAACGCACAGTTTGCGGGTGGCGCCAACAGTAATAAAGGTACCACCGATTTCAGTACCAAAACAGATGGAGGCCTTGATCTGAACCTGAATCTGCGTGCGGAGTACTCCTTGTATGACGCGCTGCGTGCTGGCTCGGTAAAGCAGCTAAATAAACAGGCGTTGCTGGCTGAAGTGCAGCTAGTCGCGGAATCTCAGCAACTCATGCTGCGAGTAGCGCAAGCTTATTTTGATGTGCTGCGGACTAAAGATACGCTCGCTACACTCAAAGCGCAGCAACTGGCCGTAGCTGAAGCGCTTGCAAGTGCTAAAGCCCGCTTTACTGAAGGTGATTTGGCGATTATTGATACACACGAAACGCAGGCAAGATTTGATCTTTTAGCTTCACAAGTGCTGGATGCGGAAAGTAACTTACAACTTATGCGCGAAGCACTGGGTGATGTTACCGGTAATCGTGATGCTGCATTGGCGGCATTGACTAACAAAACGGATTTTCAGCGCTATGCCAGCGGTGATATGCAAAGCTGGATAAGTCGCGCCCAAAGCAACCACCCTCAGATGTATATACAGCAGCTGCAACAGGAAATTGCACAAGCCGAAACCGGTAAATTTAAAGACAGATACGCGCCGGTGCTCTATCTGGTGGCTCAGGCCGGCGGTGAACGGTTGCAGGGG
>JBFZCQ010000060.1:0-3046 GCA_041307905.1 Methylotenera sp. | reverse complement strand
GGAATTGAAACGAATGTTACAAAATCTAATTGCCGTCATTGAGAGAGCCGAAGCGTCCTCTGGTAGCAAAAGTAGTATAGCTAAAAACAATGACAACTTCGTTGTCCGCGCTTACATCCTCACCCTAAACGGCGAGGATGTAAGCGCTAACAGATAAATATTAAGCCGAGGCTTTAAGTTTTGGAGGCGTAAGATGGACAACAAATCATTCGATAAGAACTTAAAAGATATACTGTCCATTCGATATCAAATTGATAACACTAACATTTTGTTACCAACTAATCATTTATCAAAAATTGATCCATTAACCCGAGTGTATTGTCGTGACTATTTAGATACGCAACTAAGTATTCAATGGAAAGATGCAGCATATGAAAAAACTAGTCTTGCATTTTTTATCATTGATATTGATGATTTTAAGTTGTTCAATAAGTCTTGCGACACTCGGTCAGGCGATTACGCATTACAAAAAATCGCAAAATGCTTAAAACTTTTATTTCGCAGGAGCACTGATTTAGTTGCAAGAAATATTGGTGACCAATTCATTGTTTTAGTCTTTGGAATGGATCCTATAAAAGCCGAGTTATATGAAAAAAACATCAAAGAGCGCATTAAAAATCTTAAAATCTATAACCATGCAAAAAAAGAATATTTAACAGTAAGTATTGAACATGTAGTCCATCACCCCAAAAAAAGAGGGTCGCCAGTAAAATTTCTAAATAGACTATTGGATGATTTTGCCAAAAGGCTACCTAATAAGCATCTAATAGAATAAGCAAATCAGCTTTCTTGGATACATGCGGTAAAGGATATCGAATCTGCTACGATTGGGCTACTTTCAATACAATTAAATAGGGCTAAAGGTAGAGATTCTATAAATGCCACAAATGAATATTATATAGAGCTTGAAAAAGAGCATGGCAATCAGAAGTCAGACCCTATATATGATTTTCAGTTGCTGTGCACAGGGAGTAATTAAACAATCCCACAACTATAATTAAGTTGCCAAACCTTCCCTCAGGTAGAGTTAGAAGGCTAGAAGATATCGAGATTGAGCTGATACTTAAAAAATAGTGATTCAACGTTGTTAAAACCAATAGTGATGCTTGCGTTAGAAACAGCAATGCGAAGAAGTGAGATTGCATCAGGTACGAGATCAGAAGTTATATTAACCCCATTAATAACATGAAGTTAACATAGTTATAACAAATTTTATGTCTTATATAAGACATATGACATAAGAGAATAAATTGGTGTTATATTATGAAATGCAAAGTTTTGACTAAAACCTTAATTGAAAAAAAGTAGCATTAGCCAAGGAGCGTATTATGGAAAGCGTAGTTATAGTTGCAGCAAAAAGAACTGCCGTAGGTAAGTTTGGCGGCGCATTTAACAATGTATCTGCAGTAGACTTAGGCGCAACCGTTATACGAAGTTTGCTTGAGACTACTGGAGTTGCTGGGGAACAGATAGATGAAGTGATTTTAGGTCAGGTGTTAACTGCCGGCGTGGGCCAAAACCCTGCACGCCAATCGGTGATTAAAGCTGGTTTGCCTAAAGAGGTTCCTGCCATGACCATAAATATGGTTTGCGGCTCAAGCCTTAAGGCAGTGATGTTGGGTGCGCAAGCAATTAAAAGCGGAGACGCCGAAATTGTAATCGCAGGAGGACAAGAAAGCATGAGCTCATCACCGCATGTGCTCAACGGTTCTCGTAATGGTTTACGCATGGGTGATGGCAAACTTATTGATAGTATGATTGTTGATGGGCTTTGGGATGTCTATAACGATTATCACATGGGTGTAACAGCAGAAAATGTGGCTAAAAAATATGGTATCAGCCGTCTAGAGCAAGATGAATTTGCTTGCGCCTCTCAAAATAAGGCAGAAGCGGCTCAAAAATCCGGCAAGTTTGCTGATGAAATTGTGCCTTATATCATCAAAAGTAAAAAAGGTGACATCGTTGTTGATGCCGATGAATATCCGCGGCATGGCACCACTCTTGAAATGCTTGCAGGCTTGCGTCCTGCATTTGATAAAGAAGGTACAGTTACCGCAGGCAACGCCTCTGGCATTAATGATGGTGCTGCTATGGTGATGCTAATGTCGGCTAGTAAGGCTCAATCACTAGGCTTGAAACCGCTTGCCACAATTAAATCTTATGCATCGACTGGACTAGATTCAAGCTTGATGGGCATAGGGCCAGTCTCTGCAAGTAAACGCTGCTTGGAAATAGCAGGATGGGATGTCGCTGACTTGGATTTACTCGAAATTAATGAAGCTTTTGCAGCACAAGCGATTGCAGTAAATAAAGACGTTGGCTGGAATACGGCTAATATCAACGTGAATGGTGGCGCTATTGCTATTGGGCATCCAATTGGTGCAAGTGGTGCTCGAGTGCTAGTTTCATTGCTGCATGAAATGCAACGACGTGATGCAAAAAAAGGGTTAACTTCACTTTGTATTGGCGGTGGCATGGGCGTGGCACTTGCTGTTGAGAGATAGTGCCTAAGAGCCAAGTCCTAAGTACTTGAACCAAACAAAAAATAAGCCATTTTTATATATAAAATTAATTAAAAATCGTCATTAAGGAGAGCAGCATGAGTAAACGTATAGCATTAGTAACGGGTGGTACAGGTGGTATCGGCAGTTGTATCTGCAGACAACTTTCTGCAGATGGATTTACAGTAGTAGCCAATTACATTGCACCTGAAGAAGATAAAGCACAAGCTTGGCTTATTGCAGAACGTGCCGCTGGCAGAGATATGCATATCGCTATGGGAGACGTATCCAATTATGAATCATGCGTGGCAATGATAGCTAAAGTAAAAGCTGAAGTGGGTCCGGTAAGTGTGTTGGTGAATAATGCAGGCATTACAAAAGACGGCATGTTCAAGAAAATGCCACTCGAAAATTGGATGGACGTGCTGAATATCAATCTCAACAGCGTATTTAATGTGACACGACAAGTAATCGATGATATGTTAGCGGCTGGTTGGGGGCGTATCATTAATATGTCTTCAATCAACGGCCAAAAAGGTCAGTTC
>JBFZCQ010000059.1:0-6623 GCA_041307905.1 Methylotenera sp. | reverse complement strand
CTTGCATTTTTTCTGCAATACCGGCTGATATTACTTTATTTCTTTCTATCACATTATCTGTTTCAAAAATTGCCAATGTTGCAATCGCGGCGCTACATGCAAGCGGATTGCCAGTGTAGCTGTGGCTATGCAAAAAGGCTCTCACGGTAGAATCATGATAAAAAGCCTGATAAATCTCATCCGTGGTGAGCACTACCGATAGCGGCAAATAGCCACCGGTAATGCCTTTGGATAGGCAAATAAAATCAGGTTTAATATTCCCTTGCTCGCACGCATACATGGTACCGGTGCGGCCAAAGCCCACTGCAATTTCATCTGCAATCAAATGGACTTCATATTTCGTGCATATCTCACGCACCTTGCTTAAATACACAGGGTGATACATGCCCATCCCAGCGGCACATTGCACCAAAGGCTCAATGATGAATGCTGCAAGTTCGGCATGATGTTCTGTAAGATACGCTTCCAGTTGCTCAGCACAGCGCAACGCAAAACTTTCTGCGCTTTCACCGGCCTCTGCCAGCCTGAAGTCAGGGCTTGGCACCTGAGCGGACTGAACTAACAATGGCGCATATGTATCTTTAAAAATCGCCACATCGGTCACGCCCAGCGAACCCATAGTCTCGCCGTGGTAGCTATTCTGCAGGCTGATAAATCTGGTCTTGTCGGATTTGCCGATATTGCGCCAATAATGAAAACTCATCTTGAGCGCGATTTCGGTGGCACTTGCACCATCCGAACCATAAAATGCATGACCCAGACCTGTAAGCTTTGCCAGTTTTTCCGACAACGCCACTACTGGTTCATGTGTAAATCCGGCCAGCATTACATGTTCCAATGTATCGAGTTGCTGCTTGATAGCATCTTTAATACGCGGATTATTGTGCCCGAACAAGTTCACCCACCACGAACTCACCGCATCCAGGTATTTTTTGCCATTAGCATCATAAAGCCAGACCCCGTCACCGCTCCGAATCGGGATAAGCGGGTACGTTTCATGCTGCTTCATCTGCGTACATGGATGCCAGACTGACTGTAAGCTGCGAGTAAGCAGAGTTTTGTTATTCAACTGCTGCATTTTTGAGAGACTTCTATAATAAAATTAATCTTAGTAACTCCACCTAAATAGAATTTCAGAACTTACTCATTTTCCCGCTGGTGTTTAATCGCCATTACCAACACACGATCATTCAACTGATCATAATCATAAACAGCAATATAGCCACTCCGCCCGCGTGAGATGAACAATTTCCGCAAACCCTCTTCGTTTTTAACCCCTACAAATGGATGCGTAACCAACACTTGCAAGCCGTCTATAATAATTTCTCCCATATCCATTGCCACTTCAGGGTATGTTTCAAGCAAAAAATGGGGGAGCCTGTAAATGTCTTGGATTGCACCGTCAGAAAATACTATTTCGACCATTACTACTCTTACTTGTAAATTTTAGGAGTAAGTTCTGGCGGACTATTGCCTTTAAGCTTTTCTCGTATGTACTCATACACATCCTCAGCAGGATAGCCAATGCCCGTTTCTTGATAATGTTTTAGGGATGCCTCTGCGCGCGCCATAAAAGCACGGTCTTCTTCAATGCGCTCAGTTTGTTCAGCAATCGCTTCCACCATAAATGCATGCGCAGACTTGCCTGTGTCTGCGGCCAATTTTACGATGCGTTCTTTTAGGCTATCGGGTAGCTTTAAGCTTGTAGTTGCCATTTTATTCTCCTTAACTCACCAAGGTGTTACCAAAGTAACACCTTGCACAATGAGTGTCAATGCGTTTTATGATATAGTTCGCATCTTATTGATTTATCAGTTTTATCATGCAAAAAAGCCATATTAAATCCAGGCAACACCTGGAACTGCTCGCCCCTGCCAAAAATGCTGACTTTGGCATCGAAGCCATTAATCACGGTGCGGATGCTGTCTATATCGGCGGTCCGGCATTTGGTGCACGTGCCAAAGCCCCGAATACAGTGGCAGACATTGAGCGTCTTGTTAAACACGCGCACCGCTATCATGCAGAAGTATTTGTAGCACTCAACACCATTTTCCACGATAACGAACTGGAAGGCGCCTGCGAACTGGTGCATCAACTCTATGACATCGGTACCGATGCTCTGATTATTCAGGATATGGGTCTTTTGGAACTGGATTTACCGCCAATCGAGTTACACGCCAGCACACAGACTGACATCCGCACAGTTGAAAAAGCAGTGTTTCTGGATCAGGTCGGCTTTTCACAACTGGTGCTGGCGCGTGAACTTGATCTGAACACGGTAAAAAAGATTGCCGATGCGACCAGTTGCAATCTTGAATATTTCATCCATGGCGCATTATGTGTAGCGTTCAGCGGGCAGTGTTATATCAGCCATGCCCACACCGGTCGTAGCGCCAACCGTGGTGAGTGCTCACAGGAATGCCGCCTGCCGTTTACGCTGGAAGACCAAAAGGGCCGCATCATCGGCAAAGATAAACATTTCCTTTCAATGAAAGATAATGACCAAAGCGCCAATCTCCGAGCGCTGATTGAAGCCGGAGTCAGCTCCTTCAAGATTGAAGGCCGCTACAAAGATTTATCTTACGTGAAAAATGCCACTGCACACTATCGTCTGCTACTGGATGAAATTCTGGAAGACATGCCCCCGGAATATAATAAGTATGCTAAATCTTCATCCGGTAATTGCACTTATACATTTACGCCACAACCGGAAAAAACATTTAACCGCAGCGCAACAGACTACTTTGCCAATGGCCGCCAGGCAGATATCGGTGCATTTGATACCCCTAAATTCTCCGGCGAAGAACTAGGCAAGGTGAGCAAAGTCGGCACAGATTACTTTGAAGTAGAAACCGATATCGAGCTGCATAACGGTGATGGCGTGTGCTTCTTTGATGTGCACAAAGAGCTGGTAGGACTTCGCGTGAATACGGTAGATGGCAAGCGTCTTTTTCCGAATGAAATGCCGCAAGACATGCGCCGTGGCATGACCATATACAGAAACCGCGACCATGCTTTTATGCGCCTGCTTGAAAAAGATTCCGCCCAGCGCAAGATACCAGTAGATATCACCTTTTATGAAACCGCTGGTGGCTTTGCATTGACGGTGACCGATGACGATCACTTTAGCGCGACAGCTACCTGTGAAACTGAAAAACTAAGTGCACAGAATACAGAAAAAGCTGAAAGCAGCCTGCGTGAAAATCTGAATAAATTAGGTAGCACGGACTTTATTGCCCGAAGCATTACATTACAGATCAGCCAACCCTGGTTTATTCCGGCTTCAGTCATAAATAACCTGCGCCGAGATGCAATGGAGCAACTGACAGAAACACGCGTGCTTGGTTACGAACGTCCAATGCGCCGTGCCGCAACTGAACCGCCGGCAATCTACCCGGAAGACACGCTGACTTACCTTGCTAATGTTTATAACAAAAAGGCACGCGCTTTTTACCAGAAACATGGTGTAAAGCTGATTGCGGCGGCCTACGAGGCCAATAAAGAGCTGGACGAAGTACCTCTCATGATCACCAAACATTGCCTACGCTTTAGCCACGGCTTATGCCCGAAAGAAGCAAAAGGCGTAATCGGTGTACAAGGCACAGTTACCGCAGAGCCAATGACACTCATCAATGGCAATGACCGCTTCACACTGAAATTTGACTGTAAACCCTGCGAAATGCATGTGATGGGCAAGATACGCAAGCCGGTATTACAGTTGCCTCAACCTCAGCCGGTGCATTTTCACACAAAGCGGCTTTAGCCGACGGCGCTTAAGGCGCTGGGTTCATCATGGTCAGATGTAACTGCTCGATTTCTGCCAATATTTCTGGTGTAAGCCGCGTCTGCCAAGCATCAATGTTTTCTTTCATCTGCGCCATACTCGTGGCACCAATGATTGTACTTTTTACAAACCAGCGATGGTAAACAAAACCCAGCGCCAGTTGCGTTGGTGTTAAGCCATGTGCTCTGGCAAGCTTGGCGTAAGCAGCACTTGCCGGAAAAACTCCCGGCTTTTTATAGCGCTGCGCATAGCCTAAAAACATAGTGACACGACCTTTCGCTTCCGGGTTATCAATATACTTGGCGCTTAAATGGCCGAATGCTAACGGAGAGTAAGCCAGAAGGCTCACGTCCTCACGGTACAGCACTTCGGTCATGCCAAACTCCATGCCGCGATTGATCAGGTTATAGCAATTCTGCACCGTAGCTACTCGTGGAAGATTATATTCATTGGCGATGCGCAGAAATTCCATCAAGCCCCATGGCTGCTCGTTTGATAAGCCAATCGCGCGCACTTTCCCTTCCTGAATCAGTTCGGCTAAAGTTTCCAGCTGATTATGTATGCTCACCCACTGCATTTTCTTACCGTTCGCATCCAACTCCTGTGAAAGATCAAACTGGTATTGCCCGAACATCGGTACATTGCGTTCCGGCCAGTGCAGCTGATAAACGTCGATATAATCCGTTTGCAGACGTTTGAGAGAACCCTCAATTGCCGCACGGATATTGGCGCGATCCAGCGAAGGCGGGCCACTGCGTATCCAGTCCATGCCACGCCTTGGTCCAGACACCTTGCTACCCAGAATAATTCTTTCGCGTTGCTGTTTTTTAAGCCAGGTGCCTACCATAGTTTCCGTGCGCGTATAGGTTTCGGCCTTAGGCGGAACTGGGTACATCTCTGCGGTATCAATAAAGTTGATGCCTTGCGCCAACGCATAATCCAACTGCTCATGCGCTTCCGCTTCTGTATTCTGGTCACCATAAGTCATGGTGCCAAGGCAGATTTTTGAAACGGTTAAATCAGTGTTACCAAGTTTGGTATATTCCATTAATGCAGCACCTTGTTTTTATCAGTGATTTCATCGATAGATTCATCCAGATTGCCGATTGGCTGCGGCATGACCTTGGCGTCGATATTCCAGCCAGACTCCCTCACAGAAAGCTGCAGCATATTGCACAGCGCCAACACAAGTGCCGGCGGCAGATTCATGCCCACAGTCACGCCTTCCAGGCACATAACATCAAGGTGCTTGATGTTGTCGCCCGACAGCGTCAAGTCAACTGCAAGCAATGCTCCGTCATTACGAATTTCCTTACGCGGCTGATATTTCGTCGCAAAATCCATCTTTTTGAGCGCCTCTGTGGCCTGCGCTTCTAGCTTGAATTGTTCTACCGCATTGGCAGCCGGAACATCAGCCTGTATAGAATTGGCAGTTGGTAAATAAGTTTCACCACTGAGCAACTGCCACATCTGCCTGGCAATGCGATAAGTAAGCCACAGAACCAACTCGGTATCGTCACTCAAGCCAACACGCAGCAGTAAGCGATCCTGCTGAGCGTTATAACCAAGATTCAACTGTTGAATGCTGACTTCCGGTTTTTGTGTTACAGGTACTGTTTGATCTGTCAAAAGAAATTTCCGTTAATTTTTTTATAAAAAGCACTTGAAAAAACTAAATTGGTCGCAACATTAGCAATCGAAGTGTGTGAGTGCTAAAATCACGCACCAGAATTAATACCAAATTTAAGCATAACTCAAGGAGAAATTTAATGAAAGTTCGTCCATTACATGACCGCGTGATTGTTAAACGCTCAGAAGAAGAACGTACAACCGCATCTGGCATCGTGATTCCGGATTCTGCTACCGAAAAACCTGATCAAGGTGTTGTTATCGCTGTTGGTAACGGTAAAAAAGATGATAACGGCAAAGCTATTGCGCTGGACGTTAAAGTTGGCGACAAGGTGTTATTCGGTAAATACGCAGGCCAAACCGTTAAAGTAGACGGTGAAGAGCTGCTGGTAATGCGTGAAGAAGACATCATGGGGATCGTTGAGTAATTTGGCGGTACGCGGTAGCGCGCTTCAGCGTTGCTCGAAGCCGTATAAGCTCGCCGTACTTAATGTACTGTCTTCGCTTAATACGTTTCTCACGCCTTGTATCGCATCTACCTCGCACACCAAAAAATTATATATAGAAATTCATTTAGGAGAATTAAATTATGGCAGCTAAAGACGTAAGATTCGGCGATGAAGTCCGTCAAAAAATGACAAACGGCGTGAACATTCTCGCTAATGCAGTTAAAGTAACTTTAGGCCCTAAAGGCCGTAACGTAGTTTTAGAGCGTTCATTCGGCGCACCTACCATCACTAAAGATGGCGTGTCAGTGGCTAAAGAAATCGAATTAAAAGACAAATTCGAAAACATGGGTGCACAAATGCTTAAAGAAGTCGCTTCTAAAACTTCTGATATCGCTGGTGACGGCACAACTACTGCTACAGTTCTGGCTCAAGCAATCATCCGTGAAGGTATGAAATCAGTTGCAGCTGGCATGAACCCAATGGATCTGAAACGTGGTATTGACAAAGCCGTTGCAGCAGCAATCATCGATTTGAAAGCACAATCAAAACCATGTGCTACCAGCAAGGAAATCGCACAAGTTGGCTCTATTTCAGCTAACTCTGATGCTTCTATCGGCCAGATCATTGCAGATGCAATGGACAAAGTTGGTAAAGAAGGCGTGATCACTGTTGAAGATGGTTCAGGTCTGGAAAGTGAATTAGATGTAGTTGAAGGTATGCAGTTTGACCGTGGCTACCTGTCACCATACTTCATCAACAAC
>JBFZCQ010000058.1:0-7871 GCA_041307905.1 Methylotenera sp. | reverse complement strand
GGTCAGGCTGCGATGGGGCCATTTTATTGCCCGGCTGATCAAAAAGTCTATATTGATCTGAGTTTTTATCAGGAGTTGAAAACACGATTTAAAGCGCCTGGTGATTTTGCACAAGCCTATGTGATCGCGCATGAGGTTGGGCATCATATACAAAACTTGATGGGGACTTCAGATAAAGTACAGCGGGCAAAGCAAAGTGCCCGTTCTGAAGCGCAGGCAAATCAGTATTCTGTACGACTGGAGTTGCAAGCTGATTGCTATGCTGGGGTATGGGCGAATCATGCCGATGGCACCAATCGCATCCTGGAGCAGGGTGATATTGAAGAAGCAATGACAGCTGCTGCCACAATTGGTGATGACGCATTACAAAAACAAGCACAAGGATATGCAATACCGGATAGTTTTACGCATGGTACATCGCAGCAGCGTATGCATTGGTTTAATCTGGGCTTGAGCTCAGGTGATATCAAGCAATGTGACACCTTCAGCGTTGCGTCTCTTTAGGATTTTAATGGATTTAACCGAACACTTTATTAGTTCTGAAATTATGGCTCAAGGCGATTTGCTTACGATTAAGCGCGATGCCGTGCGCTTGCCTAACGGCAATACCAGCCATCGTGAGTATGTCATGCATCCTGGTGCGGTTGTAATTGTGCCTTTATTATCTAATGGTGATGTGGTGCTAGAGCGTCAATTCAGGTATCCATTGCACCAGGTATTTATCGAATTGCCAGCTGGAAAAATTGACCTTGATGAAGATGTTCTTAAAACCGGCCAGCGCGAACTGCAGGAAGAAACCGGCTACAGTGCAAGCGAATGGGTCAAGCTGGGCGCTCAGCATCCCTGTATAGGTTATTCCAACGAAGTGATTCACATTTATCTTGCTACAGGCTTGGTTGCAGGCAGGCATCAGCGTGATGAAGATGAAACCCTTGAAGTGTTTGACATGAAGTTTGAAGATTGCTTATTAATGATTCAGCGTGGCGAAATCACTGATGGTAAAACCATCGTGGCAATGTTTTTAGCTGAGAAGTATTTACAACAACATGGCAAATAAAGACTCAGAAAATGTTTTGATTGTCGGTTACGGTGACCTCGGTAGTCAGGTAGCTCTTCAGCTTGCACATGAAGGTTTAAATGTGACTGGGGTCAGGCGCAACAGTAATGTCATTGCTGATCATTCGGATAGTAACGCTGTACAAATCATCGCTGCAGATGTTACCAAGCCCGAGTCGTTGGAAACGCTGAATGCTGTTCAGCCTGATATTGTTGTTTATTGCGTTGCGGCCAGTGGGCAAACTGATGCCGAATATAAATCTGCGTATGTTGATGGTTTACGCAATGTAATGGCAACGCAAAAAAATAACACACAGCTTAAGCATGTGTTTTTTGTTTCCAGTACCAGAGTATATGGTCAGGATACGCAAGCGTTATTGGATGAGTCAGTACCTGCACTGCCTGCAGATTTTGGCGGCCTACGTCTGCTTGAGGCGGAGCATTTACTGCAAACGCTGTCTTGTGGCACGACTGTGCTTAGATTGTCTGGTATTTATGGGCCGGGCAGGCTACGTATGATTAATCTGGCAAAATCGCCGGACAACTGGCCAAAACAGAATAGCTGGGGTAATCGCATTCACCGCGACGATGCAGCGGCGTTTATGGTGTTTCTGATTAAACAGGTGTTGGCAGGTAATGCCGTTAAAAATTGTTTTATCGTGACTGACTCAAGCCCGGTACCGCAATATGAGGTTTTGAGCTGGTTGGCTAGACAGTTACAAGTGGAAGAACCTGCACAATTACCTGTAAGTGGCGGCAAGCGCCTAAGTAATAAATTTATGCTGGAAACCGGCTTTAAATTGCAGTATCCTGATTACAAGGCTGGTTACCGTAAACTGTTGTAAGTCTGACACCCATGAATTTCGCAGTATATCGATTATCTAAATATGTAGCAGTTTTTACGTTGCTGCTCACGTCCAGCGCTTCTGCCGCTGAAGATAACTTTTCAGGTTGGCTGGAGACTTTGCGTACTGAAGCCATGGTAGCTGGGATTTCTGACTATACTGCCAATGACGCTGTTAACCGCATTGAATTCCTTCCAGATGTGATTACTTTGGACCGTTCGCAGCCTGAATTTATCAGCCCGTTCTTAGATTACTATCAAAAGCGGGTAGATAAGCAGAAGGTACAGAAAGGGCGGCAGATGCTGATTGAGCATGAGGCAATATTAAATCAGATAGAAGCCCATTACGGCGTACCAAAATTCACGCTGGTGTCCTTCTGGGGGTTGGAAACTCAGTATGGCCGCAGTCAAGGTAAGTTGGATATCTTATCTTCATTGGCTACGCTGGCATACGATGGACGGCGCACTGAGTTTTTCCGTGGTCAGTTGCTTGATGCGATGCGCATGATTGATATCGGGCATGTTGAAGCCGATGCGCTGACCGGTTCATGGGCAGGTGCCTTTGGTAATATGCAGTTTATGCCGACCACATTCATGCTGTATGCTGTGGATGGTGATGGTGACAACTTCATTGATGTTGTCGACTCATTGCCGGATGCATTTGCCTCGGCGGCGAATTACCTGTCTCAGATAGGATGGCGTTCTAATGAACCTGCAATGCTGGAAGTGCAATTGCCAGCTGATTTTGATTGGAAAAATGCGCAATTGGCAGTAAGAAAGCCTGTAGAGGAATGGGCTAAGCTAGGTGTGCGCGCTTTGCATGTAGATGTCGGGGCGCCTGGCTTCGGTTCGAAGGCCGGGTTGGCTAAAGATGCTCGCGGCGAAAAACCCAAATTCAATTCAGTAAAACTTAAAAAGCCGGTCGTGCAAAAAGTAATGAAGAATTCAGAGCAAGTTTTGGATAATGTTTCTACCAGCACGGTAAGTCTTGATGCGCTAGATTTAAAGGTAAAAGGTCCTGCAGCTATTTTGTTGCCGCAGGGATACCGCGGTCCCGCATTTATGGTGTTTGATAATTTTGATGTCATTATGGACTGGAACCGATCTGTGAACTATGCGCTATCTGTGGCGCAACTGGCAGAGCAGCTTAGGCATGATTCAAGAATTATGGGGGGGCAATTTGCAGAGGGTGGCGCACTAAGCTTTCAGGAGATGCTTGATTTGCAGACTATACTCAATACACGTGGCTTTAATGCCGGTGAACCGGACGGTTTGCCAGGATATATGACGCAGGATGCGGTGCGCAAATATCAGCTTGCTAATCAATTACCGGCAGATGGATATGCGAGTCGCAGTATTTATGAAAGATTATATTTGGAACAACAGCAATAATAATTTTTGCAGGTGCCGGCTGGTTTATTAAAGGCTTGTAGGTGATGGTCGGGTAAAGAACCAGCCGGTCAAGCTGATTCTTTCTCTACTAGCAGGCAGTACTTCATGATAAAAAGTATCGGACAGAAAAATAACCGCCCTGCCGGCTACAGGCAAAATATCAATCGACTTTTCGTTATTCAATTCATCAGTTTCATTCAGGTAAAGTCTAAGCTGACCACCATCGTCGCCCTGCCAGTCATAGTTCAAATATACAATGCAACTTATTTTGCGCTGCGGCTTATTGGGGTCAGTTGTGGCAAAGCAATCCAGATGTCTTTTATAAAATGCACCGATGGGGTATACGGCTAGATGGCTTTCTAGGCCGAACAAGCCTATATATAGGTGCTGGTTGAGGCTAAGTCTCAAGTTTTCCATCTGCTCGAAATAGCTTAGTTGTGCCGCAGTGGCACCAACTTCATTAAGCCAGTAGATGCTGTCGCCACGAATGGTTTTATTTATGGCCAAATGTTCGCGGCCTATACCGGCCTCCTGCATGGCTGACGCCTGCTTGAATTGTCGTGCTTCATTGACTAAAGCCGAGACAGTTGCTTCAGTTAGAAAATTATCAATCACGCAAAAACCATGTTCTGCGATTTGATCAATGAGTTGTTCGAAGTTTATAGTGTGAGTAGAAAGCTGCATAAGCAATATTATATGTGATAGCCCGTTTGCGTGCGGAGCCACAATAAGCTAAAATCGCGTTCTGTTTGAAATTGCAGGTTCTTAAGAGCCGCGTTTAAAGCAATAGGCGGTTAGCTCAGTTGGTTAGAGCGCTTGGTCGACATCCAAGAGGTCAGCAGTTCGAATCTGCTACTGCCTACCAGAATTTCAAGTTCAATATAATTTTAAGTTCAACATTTAAGCCAAAGCCGTTAAATTAAACGGCTTTAATTATTTATACGGGATAATGTTATGCCTATCATACGCTTGCCAGATGGTTCACAACGCCAATTCGATGCGCCAGTTACGGTTGCCGATGTTGCAATGAATATCGGTGCTGGCTTGGCTAAAGCCGCACTGGCAGGCAAAGTAAATGACAAAATCGTAGATACCAGCTTTTTGATTGAAGCGGACAGCGATCTGGCAATTATTACCGATAAAAATCCAGAAGGTCTGGAAGTTATCCGCCACTCGACAGCGCACTTGCTGGCTTATGCAGTTAAAGAGCTGTTTCCTGATGCGCAAGTGACGATTGGTCCTGTGATTGAAAACGGTTTTTACTATGACTTTTCATACAAGCGCCCATTCACTCCCGAAGATTTGGTGGCGATTGAAAAGAAAATGGCCGAGCTGGCTAAAAAAGATGAGCCGGTCACTCGTAAAGTGTTGCCGCGTGATGAAGCTGCCGCATATTTCAAAAGCATAGGCGAAAATTATAAGGCTGAGCTGATTGAATCAATCCCGTCTAGTGAAGATGTTTCATTGTATACAGAAGGTAACTTTACCGATTTGTGTCGTGGCCCGCACGTGCCAAATACCGGCAAACTAAAAGCCTTTAAATTGATGAAGCTTGCTGGTGCTTACTGGCGCGGTGACAGTAACAATGAAATGCTGCAGCGCGTTTACGGTACTGCCTGGCGCAATAAGGAAGAGTTGGAAGCCTATCTGTTTCAGCTCGAAGAAGCTGAAAAGCGCGATCATCGCAAATTAGGCAAGCAGTTGGATTATTTCCATATGCAAGATGATGCACCAGGCATGGTGTTCTGGCATCCGCGCGGCTGGAGTATCTGGCAAGAAGTTGAGCAGTATATGCGCCAGATGTTTCGTGAGCACAATTACCAAGAAGTTCGAACTCCTACCGTCATGGATAAAACCCTGTGGGAGAAATCCGGCCACTGGCAGAATTATCGTGACAACATGTTTGTCACAGCATCAGAAAACCGCGAATATGCGGTAAAGCCGATGAACTGCCCAGGTCATGTACAGATTTTTAATAATAGCCTGCATAGCTATCGTGATTTGCCTTTGCGCCTGGCTGAATTTGGCTCATGTCACCGTAATGAGCCGTCTGGTTCATTGCATGGCTTGATGCGTGTGCGGGGCTTTACGCAGGATGATGCGCACATTTTCTGTACCGAAGAGCAGATCGAAGCGGAAGTGGCTGATTTTATTCAAATGCTATACCAAGTGTATGGTAACTTTGGTTTCAATGATGTGCTGGTGAAGTTGTCTACTCGCCCTGAGAAGCGTGTGGGTGCTGATGAAACTTGGGATAAAGCCGAAGCAGCGTTGGCTAATGCACTCAATCAGAATAATTTGGCTTTTGATTTACAGCCGGGTGAGGGTGCGTTTTACGGCCCTAAAATTGAATTTACATTAAAAGACAGTCTGGGTCGTTTATGGCAGTGTGGCACGATACAGCTGGATTTTAACTTGCCTGAGCGCCTCGGTGCTGAATATGTAGCAGAAGATAATTCACGTCAGCGTCCGGTGATGTTGCACCGTGCGATCGTCGGCTCCATGGAGCGTTTCATCGGTATTCTGATTGAGCATTATGCAGGAGCGATGCCGCTGTGGCTTGCGCCGGTGCAGGTGATGGTGCTGAATATTTCTGAAAGTCAGGCGGATTATGTGCGCCAAGTGGTTGAAACTTTGAAGAAAAGTGGCATCCGATGCGAATTTGACTTGAGAAATGAGAAGATTACCTATAAAATACGTGAACATAGCATGCAGAAAATGCCTTATCTGCTCGTAGCAGGTGAGCGCGAAATGCAAGCCGGACATTTGGCCGTGCGTACCAGAAAAGGTGAGGACCTTGGTTCTATGCCGATAGATGCCTTGATTGAGCGTCTAAAAGCAGAAATAGAATCTAAGGTTTAACTATTGGTGCACGGCTTAACTATTTGGAGAATTTGATATAGCACAGGATAAAGAAACCCGAATTAATGGCGATATTACAGCGCCTCAGGTTCGTTTGGTGGGTATAGATGGTGAGCCCTTAGGTATTGTTACTTTGGCAGAAGCGTTTGCGAAAGCCGAAGAGTCGGATATTGATCTTGTAGAGATTGCACCGAATGCGGCTCCACCAGTATGCAGATTGATGGATTACGGCAAGTTTAAATATGCCGAAAGTAAAAAACAGCACGAAGTTAAGCTTAAGCAAAAACAGGTTGTTGTTAAAGAGATTAAATTCCGTCCAGGTACAGATGATGGTGATTACGCGATTAAAGTACGTAACATCATTCGCTTTATCCAGGATGGTGATAAAGCAAAAATCACGCTCCGTTTCAGAGGCCGCGAGATTACTCACCAAGAGTTTGGTTTGGCTTTGCTGAGACGTGTTGAAGCAGATTTGAAAGAATATGCAGTGGTAGAGCAGTTTCCTAAAATGGAAGGCCGCCAGATGGTGATGATTTTAGGACCAATCAAAAAAGCAAAATAATTAGTCGGTAATAACTGACGCTAAAGAAGTAGTACCCCTGAGTGATACGGCTAAACGGCATGCCTAAGCACTCTTAACCTAAGTTCAAGGAGAACAAAATGCCAAAGATGAAAACCAAGAGTGGTGCTAAAAAGCGCTTCAAATTCTTGGGTAATGGTAAAGTGAAACGTACTCACTCTCACTTACGCCATATCCTGACTAAAAAGACCACCAAGCAAAAGCGTAAATTACGCGGTACGGCGATCATTTCTTCAACCGATGTCAAGCGCGTACGCGCTATGATGCCAACACAATAGGAGCAGAACATGCCTAGAGTAAAACGTGGTGTCATCGCTCGCGCTAGACACAAAAAAGTATTAAAAGCTGCCAAAGGCTATCGCGGCCGCCGTAAAAACGTTTACCGCGTTGCCAAGCAAGCGGTAATGAAAGCTGGTCAGTATGCTTACCGTGACCGCCGTCAGAAAAAACGTCAATTTCGCACATTGTGGATTGCACGTATCAATGCCGGTGCACGTGAGTGTGGTTTGACTTACAGCCGCTTCATGAATGGTTTGAAAAAATCAGCGATTGAAGTCGATCGTAAAGTATTGGCTGATTTGGCTGTGTTTGATAAAGCAGCTTTCGCTAAATTCGTAGAATTGGCAAAAGCTGGTTTGGCTGCATAGTTTGTCAAGCTAAAAATTTCACACTTAGCAATAAGTTTGAGTAAAAAAGAGGCTTCGGCCTCTTTTTTTTGCGGTAAAATTCTTCTTTTGATTTTGTGCGCAAAATCAAAGTATTATGAAATAAATCTAGTGGTTTTGAGTGCTTTGTAGAAAGCCTCCACCAGCCAATTTATAACAACTTAAGATTAAAAAATCACATGGCAGACTTAACGCATCTAATTGCAGAAGCAGCAGCGGACTTTGCAAACAGCGCTTCAATGAATGACTTGGAGATTGCCAAGGCAAAATACCTCGGTAAATCTGGATTACTTACCGATGCTTTAAAAGGCTTGGGTAAATTGAGCGCAGAAGAGCGTCCGGTAGCAGGTGCTGCGATCAATGTAGTTAAACAGGCTGTTGAAGCCTCTTTGACTGCGCGTCGTGAAGCTATACTGAATGCAGAACAGGCGAAGCAGTTAGCGCAGGAGTCCATTGATGTAACTCTACCAGC
>JBFZCQ010000057.1:0-7782 GCA_041307905.1 Methylotenera sp. | reverse complement strand
GCCCGGTCTCCCGGCCTTACGTCGACATCACACTCGACAGCCTCACCCGGTTCGGTGTTGCGAGCGAACGCCGGGGCTATGAGTGGTTCCATGTCGCCGGCGGCCAGCGCTACCGGGCGGGCGTCTACGCCGTCGAGCCTGACTGCACCCAGGCGAGCTATTTCTGGGCTGCCGCGGCCGTCACGGGCTCGACGGTCACGGTCAAGGGGATCACGGCGGACTCGCGGCAGGGTGACATCCGGCTGCTGGATGTCCTTTCGCAGATGGGCTGCCGGGTCGTAAAAACCGCCGCCGGGCTTGCCGTCAGCGGCGCGAACCTGTCGGCGGTCGACGTCGACATGGGGGACATGCCGGATGTCGTGCCGACGCTCGCCGTGGTCGCCGCCTTTGCCCGGGGCAAGACGCTCATCCACAACGTATCCCACCTGCGGGAGAAGGAAAGCGACCGCCTGGCGGTGGTCACCTCCGAACTCAACCGCATCGGCATCGAAGCGGGCTGCGATGCGAACACACTGTGGGTCCAGGGCGGCAGCCCTCGCAGTGCGGCCATAGAGACCCACGACGATCACCGCATCGCCATGAGCTTCGCGGTCGCCGGCCTGAGAACGCCGGGGATTGTGATCATGGATGAAACGTGCGTGCAAAAATCCTTTCCGACTTTCTGGGAAACCTTCGACGGACTTTACGGTTGAGCTTCCAGCTTCGAGCGCAGTCCGGTCAGCGACAGGGTGATCATGGCATTCGTAATGAATTGCAGTATCGGCATTATCGGGTTCGGCCGCTTCGGGCGGCTGATGGCGCACTATCTGCTACCCGATTGCCACGTGCGCGCCCACGACCCCAGCGTCAGGCCCGAAGCCATAGCCGCTGTCGGCGCTGCGCCCGCCGCCATCGGGGATGCCTGCCGCAGCGATATCGTCATCCTGGCGGTGCCCATCTCGCGCCTGCAGGGCCTGCTGTCCGCCATCCGGCCCCATCTGCCGCCGGAATGCCTCGTGGTCGATGTCTGCTCCGTGAAAGAGCAGCCGGTGCGGTGGATGCAGGAGCTGCTGCCGGAAACGGTCGACATTCTCGGCACGCACCCCATGTTCGGTCCGGACAGCGCCGCGGATTCCCTTGAAGGCCGCAAAATCGTGCTCTGCCCGGTGCGCATCGGCGACAAACGCCTCGAGAAGGTCAAGCGCTATCTGGGCTCGAAAGGGCTTGTCCTGATCGAAACCAGCCCCGAGGACCACGACCGGCAGATCGCCGTCAGCCTCGCCCTCACACACACCATCGGCCGGTCGCTGGCCTTGTTCGGGGCAAAGCCGCAGGCGATCGACACCGAAGGCTACCAGCGGCTGCTGCGCATTCTCGAGGTCGTCGAGAACGACACCTGGCAGTTGTTCGAGGACATGAACCGATACAACCCCTACGCCCAGGATGCGCGCCAGGCGTTCATCACGGCCATGCACGAGATTGAGGGCAAGCTGCGCGGGTAAGGCAGGGAAGCGCGCGATGGCATGAAACCGAGAAGAAAAGGGGGTTACGATTTTCATCGCAACCCCCTTTATTGTTTTGGTAGCGGGGACAGGATTTGAACCTGTGACCTTCGGGTTATGAGCCCGACGAGCTGCCAGACTGCTCCATCCCGCGTCCGGCTCGACTTGTTGCTGTCGAGAGGTGAGACTATAGCAAACCTGCATACTTACTGCAAGCACTATTGCGAATTTTTATAAAGGAATCTGCATGAATGTAGCTGAAAGTTTGATCTTGAATCAAGTACTAACTCATTACACTGCGAACGTAGGCTAAATCGCTCTCTGTATCAACACCGGTTACAGGTGCGTTATCAGTAATAGCAACCGCAATTTTGTAACCTTGGTAGAGCACACGCAATTGCTCCAGGCTTTCATAATGCTCGATAGCAGCTGGTGGTATATGTGCATATTGATTAAGGAACTTTGTTCTATAAGCATATATACCTATATGTCGGTAGACCGGCATATCAGGAGGCAACTCAGATTCACTTGCAAAAGTGTCTCTAGGGTAAGGAATAGGTGCGCGGCTGAAATAAAGCGCATGACCTTGCTTATCCAGCACTACTTTTACAATATTAGGATTGATAAAATCCACTTTATTCTGAATGCCGTGACATGCAGTCGCCATGACTGCCTCTTTATTATTGGCCAAGGTTGCCGCAACCTCGGAAATAAGCGCTGAATCTATCAAAGGCTCATCTCCTTGTACATTAACAACAATAGCGTCATCTTGCCAACCTTCCCGGAATGCAACTTCCGCGATGCGATCCGTTCCGCTTACATGGTCCGCGCGCGTGAGCATCGCATAATACCCATACTGCTTCGCGGCTTCGACAATCCGCGAGTCATCCGTAGCAACTATAATCTGTGCCGCTCCACTTAATCTGGCACGGTCTGCCACATGAACGACCATGGGTTTTCCAGCAATATCAAGCAATGGCTTGCCCGGCAGTCGCGTGCTTGCATAGCGTGCGGGAATAACTACATAGAATTTTGGAATGTTATCTTGAGAACTATGCAACTTCTTCACCATCCTCTAGTTTTCGCGCCTCATCTTCCAGCAATACAGGAATGCCATCCCTGATCGGATAAGCTAAACGTGCAGATTTGGAAATTAACTCATTCGTAATTTTGTTGTAGATTAAAGGTCCTTTAGTTACAGGACAGACCAGAATTTGCAAGAGCTTTGCATCCATATACACCTCAATTTACTTAATATTTAATTTATTCAACACAATCGGCATTAAAGCATCATTCACTGAGGCGCTCACTGGTAATACCCAAAAATTGGGTTTCGCAAACGCCAGACACTTAACTGCATCTTTTTCTGTCATCAAAATCACATCTGCATTAATGTGCTCGAAGTCTTTAGCCTGAAATATGTAATGATCAGCATAAGCACGACTCTCAAATTGCAGACCCAGATCGCTCAACTGGTCAAAGAAGCGCTGAGGATTGCCAATACCGGCTATTGCAAATATTTTTTTTTGCACAAACGCCCGCGCACTAGATTTTTTTTGGACATCGACCAGATTATAAAAATCCGTTGCCACAAGTTGCATTGCAACGGGATTAAAGCACTTTAAGTTTTCTCTGTCATCAGCGCCATTGCTGACAATTGCATCCACAGTCTTTAATCTCGCTTTCAATTCCCGCAATGGCCCTGCGGGTAGTAATGCGCCATTGCCAAAACCTTTCACACTATCATATACAACAATCTCAACATCCCGCTGCATACGATAATGTTGCAACCCATCGTCACTTATTACGATGTCGCATTCCGGATATGTTTTTAACAGATACTGTCCCGCTGACACACGATCAGCACTAACGAAAACCGGGCAATTGGTGCGCGCTGCAATCAAAACAGCCTCATCGCCCACCACCATGGCATCACTGTCAGGAAACACTTCAGTAATTTTCTGAGCACTGCCTCCATAACCTCGGCTGATGATTCCTGGCTTGTATCCTGCCAATTTCATTTGCGCCACTAGCCAGATTACAAGCGGAGTTTTACCGGTACCACCTACATTAATATTACCTACGACAATCACAGGAACATTTAAGCGATAACTTTTAAGCCAGCCATGTTGATAAAGATATTTGCGCAAAAAAACAATAATGCCGAAAAGCCAGGACAAAGGTATCAATATGATGTGCCAGAAGGTGAAGGCAACCCATTGCTTTTGGAACCAGTTTGCCATGATCAGCCCAAGGAATTTTTAGCTAAATTGCTTTTGATACAACTTGGCATAATAACCTTCCAACTGCATCAATTCCGCATGGGTTCCGGTTTCAACAATCTGCCCACGATCCATCACCATAATACGATCCGCATTTTCAATTGTACTCAGGCGATGTGCAATCACAATGCTGGTACGGTTTTGCATAAGAGCATCCATTGCTGCCTGCACATGCTGTTCAGACTCCGTATCCAGCGCAGATGTTGCTTCATCTAATAATAAAATCGGCGCATTCTTTAGAATTGCCCGCGCAATCGCAATACGCTGACGCTGACCGCCGGATAACTTGACTCCGCGATCCCCGATTACATTTTGCAAACCATCTGGCAGATGCTGAATAAAGTCCCAGGCATGCGCAGCTTTTGCAGCAGCAATCACTTCCACTTCTGTGGCATTTCGCAGAACGCCGTAAGCGATATTATTGAAAATCGTATCATTAAATAAGATGATATCCTGACTAACCAGAGCAAATTGCTCACGCAAGTTATCGAGCTTTAACTCCCGAACATCCACACCATCCAACAGCACAGTACCCTGCTGCAACTCATAAAATCTTGGTATCAGATTTACCAAAGTTGTTTTTCCACCACCAGAACGTCCCACCAGGGCAACTTTTTCACCTGCATTAATTTTGAAACTCAAATTATTGAGCGCTGGAGCCGGTGTATCCTCATAACGTAATGTAACGTTCTTAAATTCAATTTCACCTTTGTAACGTGCAACCTTCTTAACACCTTGATCTAACTCTTCGCGAGAATCAATTACCTCAAAAATACTTTGTGCTGCAGTTAAACCCACCTGCAAATCTTCGTTGGCGGCAGCAATATGCTTAATCGGAGAAATCAGCATTAACAATGCACCCACAAAGGCTGCAAACTCACCCACGGTGAAATTACCAATAGCGTAATGAATCACCAAACCTAAAGCCAGTGCTGCAAATAACTCAACCACAAAACTACTCAAGCCAGAAATACGCGCTACGCGTAATTCGATTCGACGGTTATTACTGGCAATTTGTGCAAAACGATTATATTCAAATTGCTGCGCACCAAAAATTTTAACAATACGTTGTCCTGCGATTGCCTCCTCAGCAGATTTAGTCATTTCACCCATACTATGCTGCACTTCCTTAGCATTCGCTTTTAATTTAGGCGTAATTTTTTTTAAATAAAGCCCGATGAAAGGAAGCACTACGGCAAATATCAGAGTCAACTTCCAGTCCAGATAAAGCATGTAACCAATCAAGCCAATAACCGTCAGTACATCACGCAGCACATTCATCCAGGAACGTGTGGTTGCTGTAGAAAGTCGCTCAACATCATAGGTGAATTTAGACACTACTGATCCGGCTGATCTTGCGTCAAAATAATGCACTGGCAATAGCATCAGTCTGGCAAACATTTCCTTGCGAAAATCTTCAACTACTCTGCGAGCAACCACGCGCATGGAGTAAGATGAGATAAAGCCTGCCAGACCTCTTGCCACCATTAATGCAATCAGCATCAGCGGCAAAATTATGGTCTGATCTGCAGCTTTTTTTACGAAACCTTCATCAGTGACTTGTTTGATCAGCGCAAGAAACGCGGTATTGCTAGCTGCTAAAACAACCAGCGCCAGAATACTCACTATAAAAATATACTTGTAATGCCACGCATAACGAAACAAACGCAAATACACAACTTTTGCGTTTGGAACATGGACTGATTCTTGCAGTTTGATTTTAGATTTTTTGGATTTAGACGACATGTGTTACGTCGATTGACTTTAAAAGACTAACTATTGAAAGGCATGTGTATGAAATGAGCCCTTAAACTCACGGCCCCGACTGCACTTGCGTAGCGAATGTAATATGTGTGTAACCGGCGACACGCGATGCCTCCATAACATTAACCACAGACTGATGCGTGCTGTTGGCATCAGCATTAATCACAATTGTAGGCTCTTTAACGCCGCCATTAGCAGCCGCTTGTAATGCAGCACTGATTCCGGTGACTGAATTATCAGCTAGAGATTTTCCATTAATTAGATATTTTCCGGTAGCATCTACTGCAACTTCAATCATTAAGGGTTTATCCTGAGGCGCATTAGCTTCGGCTGTTGGCAAGTTAATCTGCAATTCATTAGTACGTGAAAATGTTGCACTAATAATCAAGAATATAATAATCACTAGCAGCACATCAATCAACGGAATGAAGTTGATTTCAAGTTCTTCGTGTTTTTTCCCACGTTGAAAATTCATTTGTTATTCCTTTTACCAAGGGCCAAACTAATTGGCCCAAGTATGTTACAAATTAGCGTCAATTTATTTAACGTTAGGATTAACGTTCACCATGAAGGATTTCAACCAGCTTGATTGCCTGCTGTTCCATGTCAATCAAGATCGCATCTACTTTTGTACGGAAATAACGATAGGCGATCATTGCCGGCACTGCCACTACAATGCCTGCTGCCGTGTTATACAGCGCAACTGAAATACCGCGCGCAAATTGCGCCACATCGTGTCCGGTAGAAGTAAACGCACCAAACAACTCCACCATACCGATAACAGTACCTAGCAAACCCAGCAATGGGGCCACAGTGGCAATGGTACCTAATGTAGCAAGATATTTTTCCAACTCATGCGCAACTGCACGTGCTGTTTCTTCAATAGACTCTTTAGTGATATCACGTGATTGTTTTGCAGTAGCCAAGGCTGTGGCGAACACACGGCCTAATTGGGAGTTTTGTTCCAGGCGCTCAATCGTTTCTTTATTTACACCACCTGCCGCAAGCCATTTCTGCACTTCTGGCAACAGATTTTTTGGAGAAATAATATTTTCACGCAATGCAAAAAGACGCTCGCCTATAATTGCCACAGCAACAACTGATGCGATGATAAGCGGCCAGATAGGCCAACCGGCTGCTAAAATAATTTGCCACACAGTGCAACTCCCTAAATTCAATAACCAAATAAAAACTGTCAATAAACGGATAAATTAAATCCGTGCGATACTTTAGCCTGTAGTCCGCTTTTGGGCAAGCTTCTACTGCAAACCTTTTGCATTCAGCACACTTGTGTGTGGTGGCTTCCTCTAGTGACATCCTCCCCGCCATTCATGGCGGGGATTCCTACGGCGCTACACATGTGCTTACTCATGTGTAGCCGCTTCAGTCGGTTCGTACTTCATCGAGCGGTCTGACTGCACCATCTCTCCACATGCAAAATAGAACGATTCAAACCGGACTTGGCTTTCAACGCTTTGACCTGGCGCATTTTTTAACCAAGGAAGTTCTACTTTCCATTGTGGTAATAGATTGGCAATCATCGTGTAGCTAAACTTAAATGTGTTATCCGCTTGTTATTGTTCGTTCTGCCACACTAAAGCTTGGTTATACACAAAACAACAAACATCTGCGTACTGACCCATGGCGCTAACTTGCGCATGCTGATTAACATTGGTAAGTTTAACGCTAATCAACAGCAGAGGAAATAATGCCAACGCACAGTAAGTGCTAGACAACATTGGCATTTTCTATAAGCAGAAAGCACCTAATACAAAAACCCGTGCCAAGAAAATCATTTATTTAAATAGACAGTAGCTTGCCATCAACCAGCTTGTATTGACGCCGCATTTTTGATGCCAGCTCTATATCGTGTGTAACCACAATTAAACTTACATTCTGCATCTTGTTCATTTCCAAAAGCAGATCAAAGACGGCATGGGCGGTATGGCGATCCAGATTACCAGTAGGTTCGTCAGCCAAAATACACTGCGGCTGCGTAACCATGGCTCTTGCAAGCGCCGCACGCTGACGCTCGCCACCGGAAAGTTCACCAGGCATATGTTCCAGCCTGTGCTCTAAACCTACTTTGCTTAGCATTTCACTTGCCAAGATAAGCGCTTGCTCTCGCTCCATGCGCCGAATCAGCAGCGGCAACGCTACATTTTCCAACGCAGTAAACTCAGGTAACAGATGATGGAATTGATAAACAAAACCTAATGACTGATTTCGTAAATCACCCTTTTGCGTCTCTGACA
>JBFZCQ010000056.1:0-4615 GCA_041307905.1 Methylotenera sp. | reverse complement strand
AGAAGCCGAAATTTCCAAGCGCAGGGGCGGATTGCCTGAAAGTTATGAAAGTGAAGTTTTGCAGCCATTTGTGCAATTGCTAGCAACAGAAGTGGCCAGAGCGCAACAGTTCTTTACCAGTTCAACGCAATATCACCATGTCGATCATATCGTGCTCGCGGGAGGTTGTGCCTCAATCCCAGATGTTGAAGTGACAGTGCAGGATCGCACGCAAGTGCATACCGTAATAGCAAACCCATTCCATAGTATGGCCATGGGTTCTGGAGTAAGGTCGCAGCAACTCCCGGTTGATGCGCCATCTCTATTGATAGCCTGTGGGCTTGCAATGCGAGGTATAGAGATATGATACGCGTCAATTTACTCCCGCATCGGCAACTGAAAAGAGAGGCGAGGCAGCGCCAGTTTGGCTTGATGGCAGCTTTTACCGCCATTGCTGCTGTTGCAATTATATTTATGGCTTACACCGTGATTAATGCCAGAACTGCTTCGCAATCAGAGCGCAATGCGCGTCTGGATGCTGCAATAATCAAGCTGGATAAAGAAATTAAAGATATTCAGGATCTGAAAGATCAAATTACTGCAATGCTTGAACGTAAGCAAGTTGTAGAGAATCTGCAAACCAATCGCAGCCAGGCAGTCATTGTGTTTGACGAGTTAAGCAGACAATTACCGGAAGGAATGTATTTTAAAAGCATTAAACAGGTCGGTGATGTGATTACGCTTGAAGGCGTTGCTGATACAAATGCCAGAGTTGCTACGCTAGTGCGGAATTACAACTCCTCTGCTTGGCTGGAGTCTCCAGGACTGCTTGAAATTAAAGCTGTTACGGCAAATAGCCAGAAACAAAATGTATTTACGCTTACTGTGAAGCTCAAAGCCCCGCAGACGGAAGATGAGGAAGATGCAGCGAAAGATAAAGCTGAAAAAGGGGCCAAGCCATGAACTTAGATGATTTCAATAATATTGATATCAAAAATGCCGGTAATTTACCTATACCAGTTAAGGCTGTGCTGCTCGCGGTTGTTTTTGTCGTACTTTTGGGGCTGGGGTTTTATTTCTTGTTGAGTCCTGCGCTTGAGACGCTAGATCAGGAAAAAGCCAAAGAACAGCAATTAAGAGATGTGTTTTTGGCGAAAAAGAGTCAGGCAATCAATCTGGAAGCCTATCGTGCGCAGATGGTTGAAATTGAGAAAACTTTTGGTGCCTTGTTAAGGCAGTTGCCGGATAAATCTCAGATTGATGGTTTGTTGACTGATATTAACCAGGCTGGTTTAAGCAGGGGTCTTGAATTTGAACTGTTTAAACCGGGTGCCGAGATTCAGGCAGAGTTTTATGCTGAAATGCCGATCGCAATTAAAGTGCTTGGTACTTATCACGATTTAGGTGCTTTTGCCTCTGACATTTCTCGATTGTCTCGTATTGTTACCATAAGTAATGTCTCTGTACAGCCTCAAATTAATAAAGATGGTAAAGATTCTAAGCTAGTGAATACTGATGCAATATTGGTGATGGAAGCTGTGGCAAAAACTTACCGTTATCTGGATGCCGAGGAAATTGCTGCAAAACAGAAAGCTTTGAAAGCTGAAAAAGCAAAATCTGGAAAGAAAGGCTGATTAAGTGAAACACAGTTTGAATCTTAAGTTGGTGCCACTTGCAAATGTTAAGCTCCTGTCGATTTTTGCGCTGGGTGTTATGCTGACTGCATGCGGCGGTGAAGACGGTGATGATCTTGATCAATATATGCGTGATGCAGCAAAACATATAAAGCCAAGTGTAAAACCTTTGCCGGAGGTTAAACCTTATGTTGCACTACCATATAACGCTGATGGTAGCTTGGTTGATCCATTTCGTGCGCGCAAGGCTTTGAATAAATCAAATACTTTTCAGCCAAACTTTAATCGCCCTAAAGAGCCAATGGAAGCTTACCCGCTTGAGAGTCTGAAATATGTAGGCATGCTGTCAAGAAACAAGCTTACTTATGCATTATTGAAAACGCCTGATAATAGCGTTCAGCAGGTAAAGCTTGGTAATTATGTCGGGCAGAATTTTGGCAGAATTACACAAATTAATGATGGTGAAATAATACTGAATGAAATTGTGCAGGATGAGCTCTCTGGTGATTGGGTAGAGCGAATTTCTAATTTAGCTTTACAGGAATAATAGATTAATCAAATCGGGATTGTAATGATTGATCAGAGCAGATTTATTAGTCTTAAAATAATTATTATTGAGTTATCTGCGGTTATTAATACAGTCCTAAAAATAGGTTTAAGGTGAAACGATGAAAACGAATATGTTGATATCAAAATTTTCAAAGGCAGTAATATTGCTTGCTATGGCTATGTTTTCAAGTGCATTGCTAGCTGAAGATCAATCGGCTTTGGTCAATAAGATTGAGAGCGTAGACTTTTCATCATTACCCGGTGGTAAGGTGAGTGTTCGTGTTAAAACAACACTGCCTCTGGCAAACCCGCCAGCTGGATTCACACTCAGTAATCCAGCAAGAATTGCACTGGATTTCCCTCAGGTTGCTAATGGCTTAACCAAAAGTAATATTGTTGCTGAGCAGGGCTCTCTAAAAAGCGTCACTTTGGCGCAAGGCAAGGAGCGCACCCGTATGGTGCTGAACTTATCAAAGAATGTTGGCTATAACACTACCATAAGTGGTAATGAAGTTATTGTGATACTTCAGGCAAACGAGGTGGTGTCTGGTGCAGCTGTGGAAACGAGATTCTCAGAGCCTACGCTGGGAAGTAAATCCATCAGTATTAACAATGTTGATTTTGCACGTGGTAAGAATGGTGAAGGTAGAATCATTGTTGATTTGTCAGACCCATCTGTCGGCATTAATATCAAGCAAAAAGGCAAGACTATTTTAGTTGATTTTATTAACACTGACGTCCCTGAGAGTCTGCAACGTCGCCTTAATGTAGTTAATTTCAACACACCTGTCGTCTATGTGGATACTATGAAGCAGGGTAAAAATGGACGCATGGTGATCGAGCCCAAAGGTAATTGGGAGCACTCAGCCTATCAGGCAGATAAAAAATTTATTATTGATGTTCGCCAGATTATAGAAGATCCAAATAAATTAGTACGCGGTAGTAAACCGGGTTATGCCGGTGAAAAGCTATCATTGAATTTTCAAAATATTGAAGTGCGTGCAGTATTGCAGGTGATTGCTGATTTTACCGGTCTCAATATTATTACTAGCGACACAGTGACAGGTAATCTGACTTTACGCCTGAAAGATGTTCCATGGGATCAGGCGCTGGAAATTATTATGCAAAGTAAGGGGTTAGATAAACGCAAAAATGGCAATGTGATATTAGTTGCTCCGGCAGATGAGTTGGCCGCCAAGGAAAAACAAGTGTTTGAAAGCCAGCAGCAGATTGATGACGTAGAACCATTACGCACAGAGGTTTTCACGCTAAATTACATGAAGGCAGAGGCATTAAAAGATATTTTGAGTGACCCTAAACAAAAGATCTTATCAAAACGCGGTAGCGCGGTGCTTGATTCTCGAACCAATACCGTATTTGTTCAAGATATTCCTAAATATCTAGAGCAGGTACAGGCAATTATTAACAAAACCGATATTCCTGTGAAGCAGGTCATGATTGAGTCACGTCTAGTAATTGCAGATGAAAAGTTCGGCAAAGATTTAGGTGCGCGTTTTGGTGTAACCCAAACTGGCAGACCTGGAAGTAGTGTTGCGACTATTAGCGGTACCGTCGGTAACAGGCCAACAACAATATCAACAACAGGCGCAATTACGCAGGGTCCGCACAATGGTAGTTTGCAAACCGCACTGACAGATACGCTTCGCTATAATCCTGCGGGTAATACCAATAGTACTTTGACCAGTAGTGATGGTTTGCCTGATCTGATGTCAAATTTGCCGGTTACTAAATCAGGTGCTGGTAGTTTTGCCTTTACTCTATTTAGATTGTCGGCAGGTTTACTTTTAAATCTTGAGTTGTCAGCGCTTGAAACTGATAAACGCGGTAAGGTTGTTTCCAGCCCTCGCATTACCACAGCCAATCAGCGCAAGGCAAAAATATCCGCCGGTACTGAAATTCCATATCTGCAAGCTTCAAGTAGTGGTGCAGCCAACGTGGCATTTAAACCAGCAGTGCTGAGTTTAGAGGTGACACCACAAATTACACCAGATGATAAGATCATCATGGAGCTTGAAGTTAAAAAAGACAAGGTCGGGCAAACGGTAAGAGTTGGTTTGGGTGAGGCTGTAGCTATTGATACCCAATCAATTAATACACAAGTGCTGGTTGGTAATGGAGAGACTGCCGTGTTAGGCGGAATTTATGAGCAGACTGACCGTACAGATATAGATAAAGTACCTTTTTTCGGCGATTTGCCTGTTATGGGGAATCTATTTAAGCGCAAATCAATTACCTCAGATAAAACCGAGCTATTGATTTTTATCACACCTAAAATTATGGATGACCGTATGACTTTGCAATAACAAGCAAAATCTGACAGAAACAACAGATTGTCATAAAATGCCCATCATAATAGTGATGGGCATTTTGTTTTATTCGGTGCTGTATAGGTGTTGTCAGTAGCGGATAAAAATTAAGGGTTTAGATCGGAA